>NZ_JBOFLP010000049.1:0-8808 GCF_051657925.1 Chroococcidiopsis sp. | reverse complement strand
CACATTTGGCGCAGTTTGCGGATTTTGGGAACGACAGATGGAATAAAGCTTTGACCGCCAAAGCCTGGGTTAACGCTCATGATTAGAACTAAATCGCAAAGTTCCAGCACGTACTCGATCAGTTCTAATGGTGTAGAAGGATTGAGGACGACCCCTGCTTGTTTCCCTAATTCTCGAATTTGACCGAGCGTGCGGTGGAGGTGAGGGGAAGCATTATGCTCGGCATGGACGGAGATAATATCAGCTCCGGCTTTGGCAAAATCTTCAACGTACTTCTCTGGCTCCACGATCATCAAGTGGACATCCAAAGGTTTTTGGGTCACTGGGCGAATCGCTTCGACAATCAGCGGACCAATTGTGATGTTAGGCACGAATCGACCGTCCATGACATCAACGTGAATCCAGTCAGCTCCAGCTTCGTCGACTGCTTTAATCTCAGCTCCCAGACGGCTAAAATCTGCTGACAGTATCGATGGAGCAATAACAGTTTGCTTTTTGGATGGCGTTTGGGTCATGTTTGGGGATTCTCCTGCTTCCTCTGTTGTCAGCATTTTAACAAAATGTTTAGTTTTCCCCCAAGTGTCAATAAGAAAAAATTACTATGGCGTTTTTATGTGAGTCATTGGTCGCTCTACTGGAATTTGACGAACCTGCGATCGCCAGCCAGGAAAGCCGTACTTCACCCCTCAACCTTTTACCGTATCGCCAACCTAGAATAAATAGAGTAGCATTCGTAAAGAATTGTAAGGTTTTCTCATGGCAGATCGGTTAATTCGTGCCACAGCCGCCGATGGGGGAATTCGCGCTGTCGGCGTTATCACCACCAAGCTGACTGAAGAGGCAAGAAAACGGCATGAACTTTCCTACGTGGCGACGGCAGCGCTAGGACGCACTATGTCCGCTGGGTTGTTACTTGCTTCTAGCATGAAACGCCCTGATTCGCGAGTCAATATTCGGGTCAAAGGTAATGGTCCGTTAGAGGGGATTCTAGTCGATGCAGGTTTAGACGGTACTGTAAGAGGTTACGTCGGCAATCCCGCGATCGAACTACCACCAAACGATCGCGGTAAATTGGATGTTGGCGGTGCTGTGGGTTCAGAGGGTTATCTCTACGTCGTACGCGATGTTGGCTATGGCTATCCCTACTCCAGTACGGTAGAGCTAATATCGGGAGAGATTGGCGACGACTTGTCTCACTACCTAGCTACGTCAGAACAAACACCGTCAGCGTTAGTATTAGGCGTATTTGTCGGCGCTACAGGAGTGACAGCAGCAGGAGGATTGCTGATTCAAGTTTTGCCCAAAGCAGCCCGTGATGAAGCTTTAGTACAAACATTAGAATCGAGAATTGCTCAGCTAGCAGGATTCACGCCCTTACTCCAAGCTGGAAAGACCTTACCTCAAATCTTCGAGCAACTGTTAGGAGATATGAATCTGGAGATTTTCCCAGAATTTCAGTTAGTGCGCTTTCATTGTGGTTGTTCTTTCGATCGCGTTCTAGGAGCGCTGAAAATTCTAGGTGAGGCAGAATTGCAAGACATGATCGCCAAAGATGACGGAGCCGAAGCCACATGCCACTTTTGCGGACAAGTTTACAAAGCCAGCAGCAATCAGTTAGAGCAGTTGATTTTGGATTTACGGGCAGAGTCTTAATTTAGGGAGCAGGGAGCAGGGAGCAGGGAGCAGTGACTAATAATTTCTCCTCTACCCCTCAGCTACCTCAGCTCTCTTTCCCCCACACCCTACACCCTACACCCCACACCCTCTCTTCACTCACCACGCACCACTGACAAATGACAAATGACGAATGACAAATGACCAATGACCAATATAGGATGACAATGAATGTGCTTAGCAGGCAAAATCAAGCATAGTACTTAAGATATTGGGTGCGAGCAATGAGCGATCGGAGTATGCCAGAGGATTGGTCTGTGAGTCAGCCGCCAGCAAAGGGGGACAATGGCAATCAGCCTCATACCCAACATTCTGTAGACTCCGCTTCTCAATATTCAACGGATCGCGAGCTGTCTCAATACCTGTCCCAGCAAAGGCACAATTCAGAAGCCATGCCACAATCACCATCGAACTCGTCACAATCTGGTAGCGTTTCCCCTTCATCAGATACAGACGGTAAGTTGTGGTCTAGCGTACCTCCATCGGGAGAGCCGCCTAGTGTCGGACGCAAGCGGTGGTGGAAACACTGGATGCTTTGGGCAGCTCTGGCAGCGTTGGGGGCTAATGGAGTGGCGATCGTCGCCATGATGATGTTATTTAAGTTACCATCTGCACCTAATTGTCCGGCAATTTTTTGGCCTCTGGCTTCAGGGACGGTGCGGTTGCATTGCGCTCAAGTCGCAGCGGCGAAACGAACTGTACCAGATTTAATGGCAGCGATCGCCTTAGTAAAGCCTTTATCACAAAATCATCCTTTAAGTCAAGAAATCGAACGGGGTTTAGCAGAGTGGACGCAAGATTTGCTTGCCTTAGCAGAGGAAAAGTTTCAAGCCGGACAGCTATCAGAGGCGATCGCGATCGCCTCTGATATTCCATCAGATATCTCTACAGCTACTACCGTCCCAACGCAAATTGACAAATGGAAGTCGATTTGGGCGGAAGCAGAAAAAATTTATGCCGAAGCTGAGTCTCAAATCCCGAAAGAAAACTGGTATCGGGCTTCAATGGCAGCAGTACGTTTGCTCAATGTCGGTAATAACTATTGGGCAAATACGAAATACGAAGAATTAAAATATGCGATCGCCACCGCAAGAGAAGATGGCGGGAGATTGGGAAAAATTCAAAACTTAGTCAATCGAGGCAGAGCTGATGATTTTCTGGCTGCTATACAGCAGATTCAAGCAATTGAAGCAGGTAGCTATTTCTATCAGAAATCTCAAGCAATGATTCCCGATATCGGGCGCAAAATGCTCGATTTAGCTCAGAAAACTTTAGATAAAAGAGATGTAGACAAAGCTGTTGAAATTGCTAGTCAAATTCCTGCTGTTGCCAAATTAGAAACAGAAGTTCAGGACTTTATTGTCCTCGCTGAGGCACATCGGAGTGCTTTTGTCGGTACTGTTTCTAGCATAGAAGCGGCAATTGCCGAAGCGCAAAAAATTGGTCTAGACCGACCTCTTTACTATAAAGCCCAAGATACGATCGCCCGTTGGCAACTAGAAATTGAAGACGTGCAGCATCTAGCAAAAGCGCGCAATCTGGCTCAACCAGGGGCAGTTACCGATTTAAATGCAGCGATCGCTGAAGCTTTGATGATTCCAGACTCGAATCCCCGTGCTGCTGAAGCCAAGCGAGAAATTGACGGCTGGCGGCGACGGATACAAACATTTGAAGACCAACCTTACCTCAACCGTGCCGACGAGTTAGTGGTTGAAGGCGATGTCGCCGCTTTACAAGCAGCAGTTGATGAAGCGAGTAGAATCGGTGCAGGACGAGCGCTTTATGGCGAAGCCCGTAAGCGAATTCGCAACTGGACGCGCCAGATCCAAACGATTGAAGACCAGCCATTCTTAGATCAAGCGCGAGACTTGGCAAATAACGGCAATTTACCAGCGGCGATCGCTGCTGCTGGGCAAATTGGTGCGGGACGGGCGCTACATGAAACAGCGCAGGCAGAAGTTAAGGAATGGCAAACTCAACTTCAGGCGGAACAAGATTGGCGCGAAGCACAGCAAGTTGCTTTGCAGGATACTCCCGATGCATTGGCACAAGCAATTCGGCTGGCGGATCGGGTTCCTAACAGCAATTCTTTACGATTGGATGTGAATCCAGCAATTAATAACTGGGGCGATCGCTTGTTGCGATTAGCACAAGACCAAGGGATATATAACGCGCAAGCAGGAATCGATATAGCCCGCAAAATTCCGCGCAGCAGCAGTGCCTACGGAGCCGCTCAAGCTCAGATTAGCGAGTGGCAGAGAATTTTGAATCCTCCTCCCCCCGAACCGCTTCCCAGCCTCGATAACACCGCACCGAGTCCGAATCTGGAGAATTCTGAACCGAATGTAGATTCTAATAACTAGTGCCATGACTGCATCTAGCAACGGCATAGTCACAACCCCTCACTACTTGGCTTCCCAAGCAGGTTTAGAGATACTTCAGCAAGGGGGAAATGCCGTAGATGCTGCGATCGCTGCTGCTGCTACGCTAACAGTAGTTTATCCCCATATGAATAGTTTGGGTGGCGATAATTTTTGGTTAATTTACAATGCCAAAGAGCGAGAATTAAAAGGTTTGAATGCTAGCGGTCGAGCGGGAGAAAAGGCAACAATTGATTTTTATCAGTCTCAAGGTTATGACAGAATTCCTTTTAGAGGTTATTTAGCTGCAAATACCGTACCTGGAGCAGTATCCGGCTGGGATTTAGCATATAAATACGCTCAAGCAAGCATAAATAATTCTTTGCCTTGGCAGCAAATTTTTGCTGCTGCAATCAAGTTTGCTGAAGCTGGTTTTCCCACATCTCAAAATCAAGAACGCTGGACTCAAATAAGTCTTGATAAAGAAGAAGAGTTTTTTAATTTACAAAGATTCTCTGGTTTTCGTCAGATCTATTTGAAATCTGATGGAACGATTTACCAAACAGGTGAAATATTTAAACAACCGCACTTAGCTCAAAGTTTAGCAGCGATCGCCTCTCAAGGTGCAGCCGAGTTTTATCAAGGGGAAATTGCCCGAAAGATAGTTGCAGATTTACAGGAAAACGGGGGCATTTTAACTCTGCAAGATTTTGCGGAACATACTGCTAACTGGGTAAAACCAATTTCAGTCAATTATCGCGATTATATCGCTTATAACTTGCCACCCAATACTCAAGGAATTGCTTCTTTATTGATTTTAAATATCTTAAATAATTTCGATTTACACAAATTAGGGGAAGGAACGACAGATTACTATCATTTGATTGTAGAAGCAACCAAACAAGCATTTAGCGATCGCGATAAATATGTGAGCGATCCTGAATTTGTAAATATTCCTTTAGATTGGCTATTATCTTCAGAACGTGGTAAAGAACTAGCAGCACAGATTAACTTGCAGCAAGCCGCTAACCAAGTACAACCTCTCGATCCAAAAGGCGATACAATTTGGTTGGGAGTCGTCGATAAAGATGGTAACGCTGTCTCTTTAATTCAAAGTATTTACTACGAATTTGGTTCGGGTATAGTTGCAGGCGATACGGGGATTTTATTACAAAATCGAGGGTGTTTTTTCTCCTTAGATCCGCAACACGTAAATTGTTTGCAACCTAAAAAACGTACTTTTCACACGTTAAACCCTGCCATGTTATTTCAAAACGGCAAACCGTATTTAGTCTACGGTACGATGGGAGGAGAAGGACAACCTCAAACTCAAGCTGCGATCGCAACTCGAATTGTTGCTTTTGGTTTTAATGTCGAAGAGGCAATTTCTGCACCAAGATGGTTGCAAGGACGAACTTGGGGAGTCGCTACTAACGAACTTAAAATTGAAGGCAGAGTTTCAGCAGATATTGTTCGAGAATTAAGCGATCGCGGTCACTCTGTTAAAGTTGTTGAAGATTATACAGATGTGATGGGACATGCTGGCGCGATTTTAATTGACTCTGAAACTAATATGAAATACGGTGCTGCCGATCCGAGAAGTGATGGCGCTGCTGTAGGGTATTAATAAGTTGCTTGTAGACGACTAATTAAATAATCTTTGGCAGAGATAGAGGGATATATTGCGGCTTGCTCTGTACAACAACTGGGGAGACAAGTAACCTCAGTATCATCATTGGGATGACAGAAAAAAGCTATTGAATAACGCGATCGCTTAACTCTTTCATCTAAAGGAAGCGCGACTCGATGTTTGGTAGAACAAAAAACATGATTCGTCCACCGTTGCATTAAATCGCCAGTATTAACAATTATAGTTTCAGGAATTGCTGGAGCTGCAAGCCATTCTCCATCTTTCGTTTTTACTTCTAATCCACCAACATCATCTTGAAATAACAAAGTAATACTACCATAATCAGAATGTTCTCCCGCTCGCACTTGTCCTAGTTTTGGAATTTGTTGTAATGGGGGGTAGTGTAGTAATCTTAAAGTATGAGCTTCTTCGTTATGATTGGCAATAAAAAAGTTTTCTGGAATTTGTAAAGCCAACGCCAGAGTTTGTAGAATCGTATCTGTTACTTGTAGGCAAGCTTCCCAGAAATTTAATACACAACTGCGAAATTCAGGACTAAATTCTGAATTTTGAGTTATAGATTTTAAATTCAGATTTAATGCTTCTTTCAAATCCCCTGGCTGCTTCGGATCGAGGCGTTCCCTTTCTATGCCCACATAACCGCTATTATGAGACTCATCTAACCACGCTATTTGAGCCTTAGTTTCAAAGGGAAGATTGAAAAACTGCTGAGAGTGTATGAATAGCTGTTGGATTAAATTAGCAGAAATACCTGAGTTTTTGATATACAAAAATCCGCTGTCATGACAAGCTTGGTAAACTTGCTCAACTAGAGTTTGTCTTTGCGAGCGATCGCCACTTCTAAACGCTTGCAAATCGATAGTTGGAATTTGTACTACTGGGTTAGTCATAGTTAGATTTGCACGTAAATGTTGGGAATTGGTAATAGGTCATTGGTATTAACTAATAACAGACGCAGCAATAATACCCTCAGCCTCCAACATTGCAGCTACCCGTAAAATTTTCCCCTCATTGTAAGGTGCGGCAATCAACTGTACCCCCAAAGGTAAACCATCCGGGCGCGCAACTGGCACAGATAATACAGGTAAACCGATAAAAGATAGCGGCTGAGTAAACAACCCTAAATGGGGACGAACTAAAATTTCCCGTCCATCTAACTGAATTGTTTGTTGCCCGATAAATGGCGCAACACAGGGTGTTGTAGGAGCTAAAATCAGATCGACGTGTTGAAAAATTGCACGAACGCGATCGCGAAACCACCGTCTAAATCTTTGCGCTTGCAGATACCAACTCGCAGGAATCATCGCCCCAGCCAAAAAGCGATCGCGGGTAGCCGGATCGAAGTCTTCAAGACGCGATCGCAAGTTCGCTAAATGCAGATTTGCCCCTTCACAGGCTGTAATTACAAAAGCCGCTGCCCTAGCGCGGTGAGCTTCTGGGATAATGACGTATTGCGTCGCACCTAAAGCTTGGGCGACTCGTTCTACAACAGCTAAAGCTTCCGGTTCTGCACCTGTACGAAAATAATCTTCAGCAATGGCAATGCGTAACCCATCAATATTATATGGAGACGTACCGTTATTTTCCGCAGATATGAAATTTTGCGTTTCTTCAGGAGGGCGTTGCGTGCAAACTGGATCGCGACTGTCCCATCCTTGCAGCACGTCAAATGCGATCGCCGCATCTCGTACAGAACGGGTAAACGTGCCAATGTGGTCGAAACTACTGGCAAATAAAAACGCTCCCGCCCGCGATAATCTCCCATAGGTGGGTTTGAGTCCGTAGACACCGCATAAAGCCGCAGGGACGCGAATAGAACCGTTGGTATCGGAACCCAGCGTCAGGGGAACCATTCCCCCAGCTACCGCCGCCGCCGATCCTCCAGAAGAACCGCCAGCAATGCGATTTGTGTCATGGGGGTTGCGGGTTGCACCGTAATGAGCATTTTCCGTGACAAAACCGTAGGCGTATTCATCCATATTGAGCGCCCCGACTAAAATTGCTCCGGCTTGTTTCAGTCTGGCGATCGCCGTAGCATTTTGGCTAGCGGGAGGATTGTCAGCATTGATTTTCGAGCCAGCTAGGGTCGTTATCCCAGCAATATCAAATAAATTTTTGACCGCAAAGGGAACGCCAGCCAGAACGCCTGGATCTTGCCCAGAGGCGATCGCCCGGTCGATCTTCGCCGCATCTGCTAAAGCTGTTTCAGTTGTAACGGTGGTGAAACAATTCAGTGCTGGATTCCGTGCGGTAATTCTGTCGAGGGTGGCGATCGCCACTTCTGTTGCGCTTACCTGTTGTGCGCGCACGGCTGTTGCTATGGTTACGGCATCAGCAAGGTTTAAATTCATGCTTTCATCTTAAGGCAGGATAATCTAACGCGATCGCGCTTGTTCGATCGTCATTCACTAATGAGTACTCTTGTCAATTACCTCCATCTATAGACTTGTTTAGATAGTTGACTGGGATAAAAATTTATTCATAAACCTTTACAAAGTTTAGTAAGATAATTTGTAAGAAATAAGTATTTATTCTTATCGTCATGATGACGGAACAATTTCCCTGGCTAACCGCGATTGTCCTGCTACCCCTTGTAGCTTCCCTACTCATCCCCGTACTGCCCGATAAAGACGGTAAGCGCGTGCGGTGGTATGCCTTAGGCGTGGCGATCGCGGACTTGATTCTGATGTGCTACGTTTTTTGGCAACACTACGATGCAGGCATCGCAACTTTTCAATTAGCAGAAAAGTATGCCTGGGTTCCCCAATTGGGTATAAATTGGGCTGTCTCAGTTGATGGTTTATCTGTCCCGCTCGTACTGCTGGCAGGATTGGTGACGACACTTTCAATATTTGCGGCGTGGCAAGTCGATCGCAAGCCCCGGTTATTCTATTTCCTGATGCTGGTGCTGTATTCTGCCCAGATTGGGGTGTTTGTCGCCCAAGATATATTGCTGCTATTCATTATGTGGGAGATCGAGCTAGTTCCCGTTTACCTGCTCGTCTCTATTTGGGGTGGACCGAAACGACGCTACGCAGCGACAAAGTTTCTCCTCTATACCGCACTGGCTTCTATATTTATTCTCGTTGCAGGGCTAGCGTTGGGTTTCTACGGTGGCAACCC
>NZ_JBOFLP010000048.1:0-35704 GCF_051657925.1 Chroococcidiopsis sp. | reverse complement strand
TAGCCGCGATCGCTGTCGGTCGGCTGCTGGGAGTAAAATTTGCGGCGATCGCCGATAGTCTAACCACTTTTGAAGGCGCTAGGCGTAGATTTGAATTGCGTGGTGTTGTTAATGACATCCAATTCATCGACGACTACGCCCACCACCCAAGCGAACTCCAGGCAACTCTGGCAGCTGCAAAGTTGCAAGCTAAACCCCAAACTAGAGTTGTGGCGATTTTTCAGCCTCACCGCTACAGCCGTACTCTAACTTTTTTGTCAGACTTCGCCAAATCCTTTAGTCATGCCGATGCCGTCGTTCTCACGGATATCTATAGCGCAGGCGAGTCCAATTCAGGGCAGATTGACGGCGAGAGACTAGCAGCACTAGTTGCAAACCATCATCCTCAAGTCACGTATTTACCTACACTTGCTGCTGTCGAGGAGTTTTTGGTAGATAATTTGCGTTCTGGAGACACAGCTTTATTTTTAGGTGCAGGGAACTTGAATCAAATTATTCCCAATGCAATTGAAAGAATCAAGGCTAACGGTTGACAGTTATCAGTTATCAGTTGTCAGTGACTAGTGACTAGTGACTAGTCCATTGCGACTTGCGACTTGCCCCCTTGTCTTCCTTGTCCCCATACCCCACACCCTACACCCCACACCCTCTCTTCACGCACCATGACCTCCTCCCAACACCCCAATCCAATTCCGATTCCAGAAACTGCTGGCGATCGCCAGATAATATATTTGCCTGGAACAAAATGCGCGATTAAATCTCAAGTCCCACTAGCTAGTCTCACATCCTTTCGGGTTGGAGGACCAGCCCAATGGTATGTAGCACCTCAAAATCTAGCAGAATTGCAAGCTAGTTTGGAGTGGTCGCAAGCAGAAGGATTAGCCGTGACGCTGATTGGAGCAGGTTCTAATTTATTAGTTAGCGATCGCGGTCTGGCTGGTTTGGTCATTGGCACTCGTCATTTGCGCTACAGCCGCTTCGATCTGGGAACCGGTCAGTTGACTGTAGCTGCTGGGGAGCCTCTACCTCGCGTAGCTTGGCAAGTGGCAGAATTAGGCTGGCAAGGGATGGAGTGGGCTGTTGGAATTCCTGGTAGTGTCGGCGGTGCTGTGGTGATGAATGCAGGAGCGCACAAAAGCTGCATTGCCGATGTTTTAGTCAGCGCTCAAGTTTTGTCTCCCTCTGGGCAGCTAGAAACCCTTACTCCAGACCAACTAAGTTACAGCTATCGCACCTCAATTTTACAAGGCAGCCAGCGTCTCGTCACTCAAGCTATCTTCCAGCTGCAACCAGGCGCAGATCCACAACAAGTGCTAGCAACCACCACCGAACACCTAGAGCAAAGGCGGCGTACTCAACCCTATCATCTACCTAGCTGTGGTAGCGTGTTCCGTAACCCCCTACCCTACACCGCTGGCTGGTTGATCGAACAGTCAGGCTTGAAGGGCTATCAAATTGGCGCAGCTCAGGTCGCACAGCGCCATGCTAACTTCATTCTCAACTGTGGTGGTGCAAAAGCTAACGATATCTGGCAGCTAATTCGTTACGTCCAGCATCAAGTAGAAGAACGTTGGTCGCTACTGCTAGAGCCAGAAGTGAAAACAATTGGAGAATTTTAAAATCTGTATAGAAATGGATAGTGGATCTTGGTGGTTGACAGTTGACAGACAACCGTTAACTGTCAACTGTCAACATTAATTGCGAATTGCGAATTGTGAATGCAAATTACCTTTGACCTTTATCGATTCTCGGCGCATCTATAATTTAATGGAACTTCGATTAAATCGACTCAACTAGCATATGACACAAGGACAAGGAAAAGGATTTGGCTTTGGTCTGGGCAAAATGAAGGAACTCGCAGATGCCTTCAAGAAAGCGCAGCAGGTGCAAGAAGGTGCGAAAAAGCTCCAAGAAGAATTGGAGATGATGGAGATCCAGGGCGAAGCTGGTGGAGGTATGGTCAAAGTGTCTCTCAGCGGTAACCAAGAACCCCGACGGGTAGAAGTGGCTCCAGAAGCATTGCAAGAAGGTGCAGATGTCCTCTCCGATCTCGTACTGGCAGCAATGAAAGATGCTTATAACAAATCTACTGCTACCATGCGGGAACGGATGGAAGAGTTAACTAGTGGTTTGGAATTGCCAGGAATGTAAATTCGTCATTCGTCATTCGTCATTCGTCATTTGTATATAACCGATGACTGATGACAAATGACAAATGACAGACAAAAAGCAATTGTCAAAAATTATCAGTATGTATAAGTTACTTTTTGTCTGCCTGGGCAATATCTGCCGTTCTCCAGCGGCGGAAAATATTATGAACCATTTGATCGATCGCCATCAGTTGGGCGATCGCGTCGTTTGCGATTCCGCTGGTACGGGTGGCTATCATGTTGGCAGTCCGCCAGACCGTCGCATGACGTTTGCAGCAGCTAATCGACTGGAAATTCGGTTATGCGGTCGAGCGCGCCAGTTACAAAAATCCGATCTGGCGGAATTCGATTTGATTTTGGCAATGGATCGAGAAAATTATTACGATATTCTGGCACTAGATTTCAGTGGCAAATACCGCGATAAAGTGCATTTGATGTGTGACTTTTGTACCGCGCATACCATAAAAGAAGTGCCTGACCCCTACTACGGTGGTGCAGAGGGTTTTAACCAGGTGATTGACCTCCTACTTGATGCTTGTAACGGACTGCTCGATCGCGTCAAACAGGAAATTGCCGACAGTGAACGGTGAACAGTTATCAGTTGTCAATGTAGAGACGTTACATGTAACGTCTCTACAAAGTAAAGTCTGTACAAAGTTATCAGCGATCGGTTAACCAACAACCGCCAGCCGTCAACCATCAACTAACGACAAATGACAAATGACAAATGACTATTCAACCAATCGATGCTTCATGGCATAACCAACGAGTTCGGCTCGGTTGTTGGTTTCTGTTTTGCGCAGGAGATTGCTGACGTATTTTTCTACCGTGCGGGGACTAAGGTGGAGGTGGCTGCCAATTTGAGCGTTGGAAAGACCGTGAGTGAGCATGACTAACACCTCCTGCTCGCGTTGGGTGAGGTGGAAGGGAAGATCGAGTTTTTCACCGATCGCCGTTGCGGTTGTCTGGGGACGCAAACCTTCTTCCTGGGATAGGCGATACTCTGATTGGATCATTTGCGATCGCTCCAACAAATTGCGGATTGCCGCTCCTAGTTCTTGTAACTCAAACGGTTTAGGTAGGTAAAGATCTGCTCCCGACTGATAGCCTTGAATTCGCTCTTCAGTTTTGTTACGTTCTGTTAAAAAAATGACTGGCAGCAGTCGAAATGAAGGGTGTTGTCTGACACTCCGTACCAATTGATAGCCATTCATGCGTGGCATCACAATATCTGTCACCATCAAATGAGGGCGATAAGTCTCGACCATATCCAAGCCTTGTTGCCCATCAGCAGCCGTAATGACTGAGTAACCAGCCATTTCAAGATAATCACTGATAGCCAGACGAGTCCCAGGATCGTCATCAACAACAAGAATAGTCAGAGGCATGAATAATATGGAGTTACTACACTGAGTAAAGATTTTGCAGTTTCTGGTTGTACTTTGACAGTATTAACCGAGGATTTATTTATCCTACCGAAACATATCCATGCAAGTAATTCCAACTCTTGATAGAAAATAGTCATCGCGATCGCTACAGTAGGAGATAGGAGTCAGGGATGTTAGAAGTTTGTTTGACGGGTTAAAGTCCCCAAGATAATCTATGGAGAGAGTTTAAACAAGGCATCTTCACTGAACTCTAACAGTTCATCCGTGGGAATAATTCTGTCTTCTGTGTCTTTACCTCAGAAAATGAGATGTATTTCTAATTTCGAGAGTAGCGATTTAGCATGGCAAGATAGCGAGAAACGTGATAAGTTCGCAATAGCCAGCATACCTTAACTTTTAGCAAGGTAGATGTAAATCTTTTAGCAAATAGCCGATAATTTATTTTCCCCTTACTTTAGTACTTTAGAGCAGCACGAGAATACTGCAAGAAAACTTCAATGAGCGACAACGACGGTTATAAGGTATTGAGCGACAATCGCAAAGCCCGCTTTTTGTACGATATCCTCGAAACCTATGAGGCAGGACTGCAACTCATGGGTACAGAAGTCAAGTCAATCCGCGCCGGTAAAGTCAACCTACAAGATGGCTATGCTCTCGTTCGGAACGGAGAGGCATGGCTAATTAACGTTCATATCTCACCCTATACTAACAGCAGTCAATATTTTAATCACGACCCTCGCCGCACTCGTAAACTACTACTGCATCGGCAGGAAATTCGCAAGCTGATTGGTAAGGTAGAACAACAGGGTTTGACATTAGTACCGCTAAAACTGTATCTCAAACGCGGCTTAGTCAAAATTAGTATTGGACTGGCTAAAGGGAAAAAACTCCATGACAAGCGGGAAGATTTAAAGCGCCGTCAAGACCAAAGAGAGATACAAAGGGCGATGAAAAACTACTAATTAGAAGTTAATTTAACTACAAGCAAAAAGTTAAATTTGATTAAGAAAAGTGTTTTTTCTATTTCTCTAGCTAGATCTACCAACAAATGAGTTTTCTGGCTTAAGAGCGATTTAGTTTAGATTGCTACTGAATAGATTAGTAGGCAGCATAACAATTCAACCAGAAAACTTAACCATGAAAATTGCTGCTCTTTCTAAAATAATTGGTGCTGGAGTTCTCGCCTTCAGCTTGACAGCACTACCTGTATCTGCACAAACCACTACCACCCCAGACTCTGGAACAACAACGACTCAACCTACAGTTGTTGACGATGACGTAGACGATCGCGATGATGATAGTAACTGGGGTTGGCTTGGCTTACTCGGTCTAGCTGGTTTACTCGGACTAGCAGGAAGAAAGAAAAAAGAACCTACAGCATATCGCGACCCCGATCGAACTGTAGGTAGCACGACTTATAGAGAATAATCTTTCTGATTTTCCACAAATGGAGAGCTAAATAATGTCTGAGGGAAAATGAATAACTAGGCAATTTTTGTGACTGCCATACAAGTAAGTTGCCTAGTTTTTTCAGTATCTAGGTGTAGGCATTTCGGGAGATGTCAGAAGTGGCGATCGCTTTTTAGCTTAGATGAGTACTGTATTTACTCTCACCCATCTATGATTTATATTCCCGATCCACAAATTCCCGATCCGACACCAAGTCCCCTACCTCAACCGACTCCAGAACCAACTCCCCCACCAGCACCGGAACCCGTACCGAGTCCAGTACCGCAGCCAATTCCATCGCCAGCACCACAACCCGTACCGAGTCCAGTACCCGAACCCGTACCTGCACCAATTCCCCAACCCGTACCTGCACCAATTCCCCAACCAATTCCCGAACCAGTGTAGGCAGCAAATGCTATTCCGTGAGTGAGAAATCAACAGTTTCGCAAAGATTAACTTGGCGCTTGTCTATTTGACCGTCATCAGTAATAGCACGGATGTCGTAAAGGCATGGGGCGGAGTCGTCTTCAAAAACTATGTCCGCCGATTCATCTGGAAGCAGGACATCTTTATCTAACAGATTTGCTCCCCACTTGTCAGCGCCAGAATTAGATATATGTAGTTCCTGAATATTGACGCTGGTTTCATTGTGCAGCGTAAAATCACGTATGTCGGCTCTGGCGACTGGAGCGATCGCGCCAATAACTGATAAGCACAAGCTAGCAGCAATAAGTAAAATATAAGTCTGATTCTGCAACACAAACGTTAACCTAGATAGTTTTTTCAGGATAGAATTCACCTGTAGTAAAAACCTCCGTGAATTTTGTGAAATTAAGTTTCATATATCCCTCTGAGATTTTGTTATCCTGACAAAGGAATAAGCGATCGTTACACAGCCATGCTCAGAGCCGGAATTGTCGGACTGCCTAATGTCGGCAAATCTACATTGTTTAATGCTTTAGTTGCCAATGCCAAAGCGGAGGCAGCTAATTTTCCTTTTTGTACGATTGAACCAAATGTGGGCGTGGTTGCCGTACCAGATGAACGACTAAAGGTGCTTGCCGAAATTTCTAACTCCGCGCAAATCGTGCCTACGCGGGTTGAGTTTGTCGATATTGCGGGTTTGGTCAAAGGTGCAAGTCAAGGAGAAGGACTAGGCAATCAATTTCTTTCCCACATCCGCGAAGTTGATGCGATCGTTCATGTCGTGCGTTGTTTTGAGAATGATGATATCATTCACGTTGCTGGTTCTGTCGATCCGGTGCGAGACATTGAGGTGATTAATTTAGAACTGGGTTTAGCAGATTTAGCTCAAATCGAACGTAGAAGCGATCGCGCCCGCAAGCTAGCTCGAACCAGCAAAGAAGCTCAGCTAGAATTAACCGTGTTAGATAAATTGACAGAAGCTCTCAATCTAGGTAAACCAGCCCGTCAAGTGAGTTTAACTGATGAAGAAGCTGTTTTAATTAAAGGGTTGGGATTGCTCACAGCTAAACCAGTCATTTATGCCGCAAATGTATCGGAGGACGATCTGTCAACTGGAAACCAATGGGTGGAACAAGTCAGGCAGTTTGCAGCCTCAGATAAAGCACAGGTGGTTATAGTTTCAGCACAAGTGGAATCGGAATTAGTCGAGATCCCAGAAGAAGAACGAGCCGAATTTCTTGCCACATTAGGCGTAGAAGAAGGCGGGTTAAAATCTTTAATTCGCGCTACCTACGAATTACTCGGTTTGCGTACCTACTTTACGACAGGTCCAAAAGAAACTCGCGCTTGGACAATTACCGCAGGAATGGTAGCACCGCAAGCTGCTGGAGTCATTCACTCTGATTTTGAGCGCGGTTTTATTCGCGCTGAAACGGTGGCTTACGACGACCTAGTAGCCAATGGCTCAATGAATGGAGCCAAAGAGAAGGGCTTAGTCCGTAGTGAAGGAAAAGAATACATCGTCAAGGAAGGGGACGTGATGCTGTTCCGGTTTAACGTGTAGTTTTACGAAAGGAGACAGGAGATAGAAGATAGAATGGCTCCTAACTCCTCTGACAAAATCCTTTTAGGAGTTATGAGTTGTTGACGACACGGGCATCCTTAACGGTAAATTCTTGAGCGCGGGAGCTATGCACTAAAGTCCAACCTGCTTTTAATAACTTTTGGTAGGTTGCCCAACCCTTAGAACCACCTGGAATCGGATAGTCTGGTACGGCGAATTGGCGAAAAGCAGTATATGGCTTCCAAGGCTCGTCGGGCGAGAGTTGTAAGTGTAAGATTTTTTCTCCCTCTTGGGCTTGAGATAACCAGCACATACGTCTAGACATAATAACTCCTCATGGATTAAGTAAAAGGCAAAAACATTCAGAATTTTAGCGATCTAAACTGTGGTTAACTGTCGTCAAAGTTGCGATCGCACTTGGGTAAATCGATACATCACACTTACTTATAACTTTCAAGTTTTGAGTGAATTTTGCGAATATAAGTAAATTAGCTGCGAGCGATCGAGAAATATGCAATTGGCAAATATGTAACCGATAAATATGCCATCCACTAGGGAAACGCTATCTTGCATTGGCTTTCCTCTGTTAGGTCGTTATTCAGCTAATTTTTGTATTCAAATTGACAGAATTCTGTCTAGGATTAAGTTTCAGAACGATCTACTGCTGAATAATTAGCGAATAAGCATAGCAGCATATTTCTGGCATTTATTTTTATTCTTAAGGTATTCTTAATGTTCTACCAAGTCTGGAGCGATCGCAATTTTCAACTGAGGTCATTCTGCCGTTCGGTTAAGACTTTATGCCCGACCTAGATTGACCGGATCGCCTTCCACAGTGGGCGCTGGTTGCACGCCCAAAATTCGCAGGATCGTAGGAGCAATATCGATATTACGGACTCGCTGAATTGTCCCAGCACCAATATCTGGTCCAGCAGCATAAACTGCCTCTAGTTCTAGATCGGGAAAATCATCAAAGCCTGGACTGATTCGTTCGGGGATGCGGAAGTCGGGCTGAGGGCTGAGGAACCCAGAACCCAACATTAGGTTGGATACCGCGATCGGCATCAAAAATAATTAAAGTATCGTAGTTAACGACTAACAACTATTAACTGATAACTGATAACTGAGTATGGACAACTCCGGCGCGATCGTGACGAGCAGTTAATTTGAATACCGTACCATCGTCAGGCGCGTATACTACCCATTCAACTAAAGCGCGATCGCTTGTAGAATCGGCTTGTCTTCTCAGGGGTGCAGAAGGCTGGTAGGCGCGTCCTTCGAGTTGTCCTACATCTTCTCGCAATTTACCCGTTACCAATTTTGCCCCTTCTGGTAGCTCGATTTCACACAGACAACCCCGTACCAGTTTTTTATCCATTGCTCTTTCGGTAACGTAGGTAGGTAGCCAACCTGTATTTTGAACTGCAAAGCGAATGCGATAGTTTGAACCCCCTAAGTGATTGAGACTCGCCTCATAAATTTCCAACCGAGGTGAGATTAACAAGTGCCATACCAACCACTCAGGAAAACGCGCAAGCTCTTTTTCCAAAAACTGAGGGGGAGGATTTGACCAGGCATACATTGCATCCCAGCCTCCTAGTTCGACTTCACCGAGTTGAGGATGCTCGAAGGGATACCAATCGATGTAACCTTTACCACCTAAAACTTCATCGTTCCAACGCAGCATGGTTAAGTCATCTTCAAAGGGGTGTTCCCTATACCAGTCAATGAATTTATAATCTTTAATTCCAGCTTGACGCTGCGGACTCCAAATTTCTACCGTCCAGGCAAATACTCCTTGATGTTCGTAAGCCCAATCGTCAAATGCACCTGTAATAAAGTCTTTGGGATCGTAGCGAAATTCGTGAAAGACTGAGACAGCAGGATATTGAGTGATTTCTGTGGCTTTGTTGCCGATGCGTTGATAAACGCGCAAATCTTTAGTAGGTAACTCGTCATCGCTTTGATGACTGTACGGGCGCAGGATAACACCACTAAAAGTATGAAAGGCGATCGCCCCTGTAATATTAGGATGACTGGTAATAAAATCAACTAGCGATCGCACTTCTGCTTCTGAGGCAGGATAGGGTCCAGCTCCCATTTGCTCTTGTTCTTGTCGCCATCCACTAGGGAAATTGCGGTTTAAGTCGAGTCCTTCTTTCGGTGGTGGAATGTCAATCTGGATGCCGTTGTAGTTTTCAATTTCTCCCTCTGGGAGGATGCGGTAATATTGTCCGCCCGTTTCTGTCGGTTCCCGTGGAATTAATAAACGCGGTTCAGTTGGGCAAACTTTCCAAGCACCATTCAGATCTGGTATTCTCATTTGTAGAATTCGCCCATCTCCGTCCATATCTGTCATCACTAGCCCATCTTCTCGATCTCCCTGGTGAGGATAAGGACGAGTGCTAGAGCGGATAAACTTTGGTTTGTTTGCCAAAGCCAACTCAGCACCATCAGGGTTGACGCGAGGACAGATATAAAATACGCGAGTGTCCAAGCAACGGGCGATCTCAGGTTGAGTGCCGTAGCCAGTCACCAACGTTTGCAGTAAATACAGGCAGGCACTTGAAGGCGCGAGTTCGGTGGCATGGATATTACCATCTACCCACAAAGCCGGCTTATCTGGATCGTCACCCGTCGCGAAATTGGTAACTGTTAATAGCCAAATGTCTCTGCCTTCGTAGCTTTTACCAATGCTTTGCAGGCGTACCAGGTGCGGAAATTCTCGGGCGTATGCGCCTACAATCTCGGTCAAGCCTGCATAGCGATAGTACTTATCGAACCGGACTTCTGGCATATCTCAGTTATCAGTTATCAAGTGACTAGTGGTAAGGGTGTAGGGTGTGGTGAGTGGTGCGTGAATCGCTTCTGACTTCTGGCTTCTGACTTGTCTTCCTTGTCTTCCTTGTCTTCCTTTTCCTTTCACTAACCCCTAATTCCTATTTTTGTTTTTGATTTACTTGCCCAGCCAGTTTGCGGTAATATTCCATCTGCGGATCGGGACGACGACGATTAGGGGTGAAGCTGGGTTCGATTTTTTCTGATTTGATTTCAGTTATTTGCCGATCTTCTGCCGATTCTATATGATTTTGGCGCTCGGATTCAACGTAATAACTAGAGTTTGAGAATCCTAGCACTTGCAGCCAAATAAGTAAGCGTTGATAAAAGAAACCCCAGATTTTGCGGAGAAATCCAAATATTTGATACAGTAATCCTTCTACGCGAATGAACGAGTTCCGAAGCAATTGCTGCAATCTATCCATACTATTAACCTCTCAAAGCAGCATTCATTTAACTTTGGGTATGACCACTTTGGCTGTGACCGTAATACTAACAGTCTATATTTTTCAGCTTACTACCATAAGTCAACATTTGTTGACCTCCAAATGGAGGATTTGGCGATCGCTCCACAATTCCTATCGTGCGATCGCAATTCTTGTCAATATAATGTATAGGCGTTACGTGTAACGTTTGTACTACTATGTCTGAATCTTATCAACCTCTACCTCCCCTCGATCCTAATTTGGATGTCAGCAAAAATCATTATTGGAATTATCACAATATTGAGGCGCTAATTAGTTGTAAAAAAACTCTAACCGCTTCAAAAGATGAAGATTTGTTTATTTCCATACATCAAATCTGCGAACTTGCTTTCCATCAAATGATTATTGACATGGAACGGGTGTTAGATGCTTTATCAAAGGCATTAGATACGGATTCAGTTATTAGTGCTACTAGCGAAGCGTGTTATTTCTTTCAAAGAGTATTACGACTGTATGAGGTTGTTAATACTACCATGCCGATTCTCAACACTATGCGAGCATTTGCCGAATTTCGGACTAGCATTGGTCCTACAAGTGGCTTTCAATCAGTTCAATTTCGGCATTTAGAAATTATGAGCGGAGTGAGAAAATATTGGGTAGGTGGGACTAAAGACTCTGAAGGTAGGTTACATATTGCCGAGACTGAATTCGATCGCAAATATGGCGATCGCATTACTCAATGGTTCGAGCAGTATAGAAAACATAATTTAGCATATTATTACGATTTACTAGTCGGTCGTGCTGTAGGCAACACGCAAGCTGAGAAAGTTGCCGATTTACGCACTTATCCTGATGCCGATGCAGTTCTCAACTTTATGCAAGCCTACGATAAATGCCAAACTCAATTTCATCAAGGACATCTAGGCTTGGCAATTCAACAACTTAAAATTGTTGGGGTAGAAGTCGGGACTGGTGGCACGTCTTTTAAAGATTATTTAGCAAAATATCACAGGGAAGAAGCACCATTATTTCCAGGGTTGAGCTAAGGATACGTTAAATGACGTATCCTGCAAAAATATATGTAAAAATAAGCACATGTAATAGTGGCACAACAACCGTATATCTTCTCGAAACTGACTCCCATGATGGAGTTAAACCTCCTATAGTTTCGAGTATGAAAATTTACAAAGACGATTTGTCTTGGGCAGCTTCCCAAGGCTTAATTACTGAGGCGCAAGCAGACGCGCTATGGCAAGCATTATCTCACCGGAGCGACTATCGCCCCCAATTTAATTTTGCCAACGTAGCTTTCTATTTTGGGGCTTTGGTTGTCATCTCTGCCATGAGTTGGTTTATGAATTTAGCATGGGAGTCGTTTGGTGGCGGTGGAATGTTTCTATTAGCTAGTATTTATGCATTTTGCTTCGTTATGGCAGGCAAAACTTTATACTTTCGCCAAAACATGAAAATTCCTGGGGGATTGCTATTTGCGATCGCAGTTTGCATGACTCCTCTAGCAATTTACGGACTACAAAGATGGACGGGATTTTGGATTCAAGGCGATCCAGGTGTATATCGAGATTACTATATTTGGATTAAAGGCAGTTGGTTTTTGATGGAATTGGGAACCATCATTGCAGGTTTAATTGCACTCAAGTTTGTCCGATTTCCATTTTTGACTGCGCCTATTGCTTTTTCACTATATTTTATGTCAATGGATTTAACGCCATTGCTATTTGGTAAAAATGATTTTACCTGGGAACAAAGACTTTTGGTTTCTCTATGGTTTGGGATTGCGTGTATTATCGTTGCGTATTTAGTCGATCTTCGCACGCGCAGACGAAATGGAGATTTTGCTTTTTGGCTGTATCTATTTGGCTTACTTGCCTTCTGGTTTGGTATGACTTTAATGAGAGATAGTAGTGAATGGCAAAAATTTATTTATTGTTTAATTAATTTGGGATTAATTTCGTTATCGGTATTATTGAAACGCAAAGTTTTTATGGTTTTTGGTGCGATGGGTGTGTTTGGATATTTGAGTCACCTTGCTTACACAGTGTTTAAAGATGCCCTTTTATTTCCATTTGCCCTCACTATTTTGGGAATATCTATTATCTATTTGGGCGTTTTATACCAACGTCATAGTAGAGCCATCGAGCATTTCTGCGATCGCTCTTTACCACAAAAATTGCGGCAATTGTTGCCGCGAGATTAGGACATCACAATTTGGCTGAAACAATTAGATGAATAGTTGAGCCAAACCTGTAATATTGTCGCTGCCATACCCATTGGCGATCGCTGTTTGATATATCTTACGTTCCGCTCAAATGCGAGTATTCTACGACAAGTCAAAAGTTAAAAGTCAAAAAATGTGCCATAACTAAGCTGCTTTATCCTTACCAACTACCAACTACCAACTACCAACTACCAACTACCAATTACAACTGATTCCTTGCCTTGAGCTGCAAATACCGATCTACCAACTGTTCCGAAATCAAATCGGCTGGTGCATCTAATACCAAAACTCCTTTTTGTTTCAACCCAGCAAAGGCAACTTGACGCTGAGATAATAAATCTAAAGCCACAGCACGGGCATAAGTTGGATTCACTTCATTCGTAGAAGTATGAGCCAATCGATCCACTTGGCGATCGCGTAACATAACGCAAAAAGGCAAATAACGGGGTGTCAGTCTGCCTAATGCGGCTAATAATTCGGCAGAAGCGGTGATATCAACAATATCTGTAATTAATACGACCAAGGCTCTGCGAGCTTGTTGTTTGATAATACTCGTGACAGCACCAATATAGTCAGATTCGAGTAATACGGGTTGAATTGGTGTCAGGCGATCGACCAGCTGGTTTAGTTGATGTTGCCCTCGTGCTGGTGGTATCCAAGTCTGCATTTGTTTATCAAATACTCCCACACCCACGCGATCGCCGCGATGAATTCCCGCTAGTGCTAAAGCCAAAGTTGCGTTTAAACCCCAATCAAACCGCTTTAACCCTGATACTTGAGCCGTCATCAAGCGTCCTCTATCCAATAGAATAATCAGGGTTTGTTCGTGTTCTGGCTCCAAAACTCGCACCAAAGGACGGTTGCGACGTGCCGTAGCTTTCCAGTCAATCAACCGCATATCGTCACCCGTACCATAATCTTTAAGTTCGGCAAATTCCGTTCCGATTCCCCGTTGGCGCAGCTTGCGGATCGAACCAGCCGATTGCAGCGTTAGACGAATGGAGAGCGATCGCAACCCTACCAAGTCAGGATAAACCTTAACTTTCTGATTGTGGACGATTTTCCAGTTATCCCAACCTAATCCCCAAGCACCCAATTGTCTCACTTGCAGATCTCCCCAGCCAAATTCTCCCCGTTGGTTGGGGTGAATTGTATAAGTTAATTCTGTCGTGCTGTTAGGTGCAAGAGAAGCAGTCAGCGTAGTTGCAGAAACAGCAAACTGCATCGGGTAATAATCGCAAATTTGAATTTGAGCTGATTTTTTAAGCGATCGCGCTGTCAAAACCACCGGATTATCCCGTCCGATGGAGAGTCTAGCAGGCAGAGATCGCTCAATTTGGACGCGATGACGGCGTACCATTAGGCTATCGGCGATCGTCATCCCTAAGATAACAGCATCAAACAGCAGCATCACCAGGATACTGCGCGGCACGTTCCAAATTGTAGCTAATAGGGGTGCAACTACTATTCCCAATAACAGCAACAAATAAACTCTTTTGGCAGGAATCATAGGCAGATAGATAAAGCATCCTACCAATTTACTCTCAGTTATCAGTTATCAGTAATTTCTCCTCTGCTCTCTGCGATCTCCTGTCTGCTCAGTTTTGACTTTTGACTTTTGACTTTTGATTTTTGGTGTTAGCATGTACGAGAATGATTATCATTTTAAAGTACTGTCTAGCACGATTGTCATGCTTGCAGAAGCTTCCAATACTGATATTGCCATCATTGGCGCTGGTCCCCACGCTCTCACGTTGATTGCTTACTTGCTGCAAAAGCGGAAAAAGCTACGGCACGGGTTTGCTGTTTTCGATCCAAGTGGAATGTGGTTGCAGCAGTGGCAGCAACAATTTGCGGCTTTTGAGATCCCTCATTTACGTTCTCCTGCCGTCCACCATCCCGATCCCAACCCATACGCCTTGCGGAAATTTGCCGCATGTCGTCCCCAGGAATTATTTGCCCCTTACGATCTGCCAGGAACGCAATTATTTCAAGATTTTTGTACCAATTTAATTCGCTGTTTGGATTTGCCACCAGTTTTCAAAGCAAAGGTTTTGCGGATCGAACCCTTACAGCATCGGTTGCGTCCTCGGTTTCGCTTGTGGCTGGCAGACGATCGCACGGTTGTTGCCCGTAGAGTAGTATTTGCCAAGGGTAGCAGTCAAATTTACATACCTGAGTGGATGAGTCAAATTCAGTCTCCTTATCCGCCAGAACGGTTATGTCACTCTCAACAAGTGGATTTGCGAAAATTGAACTTAGCTGGAGAACGCATATTAATTATTGGTGGTGGATTAACTAGCGGTCATTTGGCTGTAGGCGCGATCGCCCGTGGTGCTAGAGTCGTGTTGATGGCAAGGCGCAACTTACAAGAGAAATTATTTGATGCCGAACCAGGGTGGCTGGGACCGAAATATCTCAAAGATTTTTGGGCAGAACCGGACTGGGAAAAGCGTTGGTATTTAATTCAACAAGCTAGAAATGGGGGTTCCCTCACGCCAGCAATGATGCTACAGTTGCGGCGGCTCATGCGGTGCGATCGCTTGCAGATTCAGGAACAATGCCAAGTCGTCAAAGCAGTATGGCAAGGGAATAGTTGGTTCGTGCATTGCCATAATGGGAAAGAGAATGAATGCGATCGCATTTGGGTCGCAACAGGGACGAAACTTGACGTGAGTGCTGAACCTCTGCTGTCAGACATTCTCAATACCTTTCCTCTACCTATAGCTAGAGGCTTACCCGTCCTCGATCCCTGCTTGCGCTGGTCGGGATGCGAATTTTATATGATGGGTGGCTTGGCAGGATTGCAAGTAGGACCAGTTGCCCGAAACTTATCAGGTGCAAGAATGGCAAGTGAAAGGATCGCGTCTGCTTTGTAGCTTCACCTTTGGCAAAGGTGGCAGTTACCAGACTGGAATTTTTTACTCTTAATAATACCCTGCACGCGACTACAAAAAACGTGGCGATAGCTCTAGCTAACACCGCAACTGAAACCCATACTTTTGTGCATTTTATAATACAGTCGTAGCGTGCAAAATATTGTTATCTTGGCTACTTCAAGTCATTTTTTACAAAAGTAATTTTTTGATAACATTTAACACTCATAAAAAGACAGAATCACTTCGCCGATTGACGAAACCAAAAGATGTTCTCGACTGATTTTTTAACATCTATCTTAGGAATGGGTTCAAAAGGTTCAACCAAAAGAGTTGTAGAATTCAGCGAAATAAGCAACTGTTGTCTTAACTAAAGCAGTTTTTTGAGTTTGCGAAAATATCGTAATCCATGTAACTTTTTTTCTTTACCATTCTCGGTAATTATGTAAAAAGGTGTGAGGTATATACTAATGAAACAACTTTTTAGAGATTCATTTTTCGTTTCTCTAGCGGTTATTGCTGCCAATTCTTTATATTTGAACTCAGCGATCGCGGGAGATATAAGTTCAGTGACTCCCGTGACTTCAACAACCAGCGTTGAGACATTAACGACAAAAGAGCGATCGCCACAGCTAGCTCAAGTGACTTCAGTTTCCCAATTATCAGACGTGCAGCCTACAGATTGGGCATTTCAGGCATTGCAATCTTTGGTAGAACGGTATGGTTGCATTGCGGGATACCCCGATGGAACTTATCGCGGTAATCGCGCTTTAACTCGTTATGAATTTGCCGCAGGGTTAAACGCTTGTTTAGATCGAGTCAACGAACTGATTGCGACCGCTTCTGCCGATATGGTCAACAAAGAAGACTTGGCAACTTTACAACGGTTGCAAGAGGAGTTCGGTACGGAACTTGCAACTTTGCGCGGTCGAGTCGATGCCTTAGAAGCAACCACCGCCGAACTAGAAGCAAATCAATTTTCCACCACAACCAAATTGAGCGCTCAAGTCATTATGGCGGCTAGCGATACTTTTGGCGATGACGTGGACGATAACACAGTCCTACAAACGAGAATGCGGTTCAATTTCCTGTCTAGTTTTACTGGTACAGATCAACTGCAAGTTCGCTTGCAAGCAGGTAACTTTAGTGCCTTTGACTATGTAGGCAACATTACGAATGAAGGACAGATAGCATATGCTACGGGTACTGATAACGATGTTGTCATAGATAACCTCAACTACAGTTTTCAAGTTGGCGATAATCTGAAAGTTTGGCTGCTAGCTAACTCTGGAGAATACGACGACGTTTTTGATATTGTCGATAACCTGATTACCGACACGAATGTAGGTGCAATTGGTAATCTCAGCTTCAACCCCATCTATAACGCAGGGGGACAGAATGCAGGGATAATTACAGAATTCTCGATAACTGAAGCTTTGAAACTGGGACTTGGCTATCAAGCTGGTAATGCTGAAGATCCTTCCCCTGGTAACGGTTTATTTAACGGTAGTAATAGCTTTCTCGGGCGATTAGAGTACGGAACTGATAGATTTAAGGTTGCTTTTGCCTATCTTCATACGTATGACGAAGCCTTAAATACGACAGAACAAGGTAGTATCAGATCGCTGGTAGAAGTCACAGATGCTGATGGCAGCACGCGATCGGTAGTAGGCAATCACTACGGTGTAGAAGCACAGTTTGACATCACCCCTGGAATTAGAATTGGTGGATGGGCAGGATTGAGTAAGGCGATCGTCCTTGGATTGGGTGATGCTGACGTGTGGAACTATGCTCTGTCCCTCAGTTTTCCCGATTTGGGCAAGGAAGGAAACCTACTCAATATTATTGTGGCGGTGGAACCTAAGCTAACGGGTACGAGTGGTTTTACTGTTGCTGATGGCGACGGTGTAGAAAGAAGAAGAGATCCCGATACTGGGTTGCACGTTGAAGCCTCATATCGATATCAACTGACTGATAATATCTCGGTTGCACCAGGCGTAATTTGGCTAACTGCTCCAGGTCACGATAGCGACAATAGCGATATTGTTGTCGGTACGTTGAGGACAACGTTTGAGTTTTAATTATTAGTTGTTAGTTGTTGGTTGTTGGTTGTAAATTCCCCTCATTTCTCGATCTCGATTTGAGGGGAATTATCTATCTACTCAACCGAAAGCAGACTTTATCTAATTACTGCTGGCGGTTTCAGCGTACAAACTACCTACACGGTAGGGAGGCCAAAAACGCACTGCTGCCTTACCAATAATGCGATCGCGACTGATAAAACCCCAAGCATGGCTGTCATAGCTGCGATTGCGATTATCTCCCAACACAAGGTAAGAATTGGGTGGCACGATCGCTGCTGCTAAAATGTATTCCGGTGGCTCGGCAATGTAATGTTCTGTTAAAGGTCGATCGTTGATATATACAATCCCATTTTTCACTTCTACTTTCTCTCCTGGCAGTCCAATAACTCGCTTCACATATGCATCGCGAGAATGTTCTTCCTGAATCACTGCTTCTGGAGGGGTAAACACGATGATATCTCCTCGCTGAGGATTGCCGATGTGGTAGCTAATTTTGTCTACGAAGAGGCGATCGTCAATCTGTAAAGTGGGCTTCATGGAAGTAGAAGGGATTAAGTAACACTGCTCCGCAGCGATCCGAATGCCAAATCCAATTAGCAATGTTATTCCCAGTAACTTAGAACTCTCAGCCCAAGGATTCTGCGATTTACTGACTCGAAAGCTTTGTACGGGCATAAATTTAGTAATTATTTTAACAGATATATTACGTATTTCTACCATAAACGCTAAGCGATCGCTACTATAAGCAGATAGATATCAATAAATTTTTCAGTAAATTTACGCACATCAGTTATTAGGGAGCAGAGAGCAGGGAGCAGAGGAGCAGAGAGAGAATTTAATTCCGAATTCTCCCCACACCCCACACCCCACACCCTACACCACTCACTTTCTTTCAGTAACCAAAGTAAGGCTAGTCCATTCACCCTTATCGTTGTAACGTCTTATCAGTCTTTGCCGTAGATTTGGCTGTACTAGCCAACCCACTTCGAGAAAAAAGGCTTGTCTTAATTGCACTTGTTGAGGACAGGTGGCAGAAGCGCCATCTGGTAATAGCATAACTTGATTAATCTGGGGACTCATTTGAGGATTGGTTTGAGAATTCCTCTCGAAGTAGAGTAACGATCCGGCAATTTTGCCCGTGGAACTAATTTGGTAAGGGTTTTCTGGCGTGGAGTAAATAGTCAACTGTTGTGCGAGGCGATCGCTACCAAGGCGCTCGACGTGCAGTTGTGTAGAATAAGTATCGGGCGATCGCCAGTCGGGATAAATTGTGACTGCTTCCCCTTGCCACTTACCTACCAAGTCATCAACCTGTAGAGGGGGACGTTCTGGAGTTGTCGTACCAGCAAGATATTCGCGAATCAGCGTAATTTTATCTAACTTTCCGTTCGGTGTAAAAAGTTGCACTAAGCGCAAGCGGCGATCGCCATGAATTAAACCAAGTTCTGCGCCAAATTCTGCAAACGGACTGAGTTGAATCGAACCTTGAGAAAACGCACCATTTTCAAAAAACAGTACGCCCTTACCCAAAGAACTGTATTCAAATACTTTTTCCTCGGCGGGACGATTAGATGGTAGGAAACGGACAATTTGACAGATGGTTTTATTATCGTTTAATCCAGCTAGAGATACGACTGTAGGCGTATCTTCGATTAACTCAGCTTGGGGTGAGAATCGTGTAAACGAACCCTGCCATTCACCCAAATTTTGTAGCAAACATTGCCATTGCGATCGCATAAACAGTGACCAGTTATCAGTTATCAGTGAAGAAAGGGTGTGGGGTGTAGAGAATTTTGAATTGTCCCGCTTTTTCAGCGATCGCGATCTCTGTAGTTCTTAATTTTCTAATTAAGGGATAATTGTATGGTAAAACAGGTCGGTCGCATAGGACTTGCGAAAGCAATTTCTCTACGCAGGCTTGCTACCGACTTAATAACTAAATTATCTGGCATTCTATTCGCCTGGTGTCTTAGAAAACTTCACACCTTGCATTGCTTGGCGCACTGGTATACGAACCGATAGTTGCTCTAACTGTATAGCAGTTCTGTTTACCAGAGGTAGGGCGAAGGCTGGAAGTGAGGCTGCTGCTATCTAAGCTAGAGACAGAGCCACTATAAACTTCTGTAGCTACCCCATCCACGGTACGATAGACTTTGTAAGTTGGATTACCCGTACCACTCCAAGTCCAAATCAAATTCATCTCGGTTGTTCCTGACTTGCTACCGGATAGCACGGGTGCGAGTTCCGTACTGTAGCTGCTGAGGCGAGAAAATGCCCTACCCGTGACATCTTGATTTTCTATACCACTAGCTGCACCACGCAAGAACAAATCCACTAAGCTACCGTTAACGCAAGCATAAAAACCGCCAGCACCAAACTTAGCGGGTGAGGCGCAGGTAGGATTAATATCTGTCTCGGAAATAGAGTCAACTAGAATATCGCTAGCAACAGGGTTTTTACAAGGATCGATCGCACCGTCGGCGTTGGGTATGCGTCCGTATCGCGCAATGACCCTCGGACTTAACCAACTTCCAGTTGTAGGGCGAATATCGTAAACTACTTTGTCATACCCTGTTTGACGATCGGGGGGAACTGTGTAAGAAGCAGTTGGGGCAGGACAAGAAGCAGGAATAGTATCAATCGGAATTTCTAAATATAAAACTAGTGTGCCATAACTACCTAGCTTTGCTTTAATACCAGCGTCTTCTACAATTTTTTCCAGAGTTGTAGTAGAGCCATCTGCAACTTTAGTTTCAAGCCGATTAATTCTGCTTGCCATTCTAATTTCATGACTCATGAAATCGAAAGCGCGATTGAGATCGATTTGCCTTTCGGTTCTGGCTTCCGCTTTATTATCAAAAGATGTAATTGTGACTAAAGCAAAGCTAGCAATTACAACTACTATTGTACTAATTAAGACTGCAATTAATAGTTCTACAAGTGTGAATCCTCTAGAAGAATGAGAAGTATGAAATCGACGATAGATTCGAGCAAAATACTTTTTCATATAACTCTTAGTTAGGATGCAGTACAAATCCCGTCGTCAGTAATGTGATTTGCCGTGGTGGAATCACCAGTGTAGTCACCAGCTCTTGTCAATCCTAAAGTATTGGATATAGCCAGACATTTTTGATCTTGAATCGAGCTGCGAGTAACAGAAAAGATCAGTTTTCCACTCGGATCGACTGGAGGAGGAGGGTTTATAGAAGTGATAACTGTAAATTCTGCTGTGCCTAAAATGCCAAAAGTAATTTTGATGGGATTACCCGTTATTTGACTAATATTTGTTATTAGTTGAACTCCCTTTGATAAATTGCGATCGCCTGTAACACCACAATTCGCAGTAATTTGTACTGGTGTAGTCGATAACATCAACATGACATCGCAAGGTTGACTTTTACGAATAGCTTGTCTTTGGGCTTCTTGCAAAATTCCTCTGACTTCAACTACCGCTTGATTCAATTTGACCCGATCCAAAGAACCAGCAAAGCTAGGAACTGCGATCGCGGCTAGAATGCCAATAATGACAACTATTATTAATATTTCTATTAAAGAAAAGCCTTTGTTTTGATTATTTTTACGGACATTTAAGCGACGCATCGGGAATTACCTCAGTTGAAAGCGTTGCAATAGGAGAACTACTATCTGTTGGCGTGACATTATAAGTTAGCTGAAGCAATTTATAAGCATAAGTAGGAGTATCATAAATAGCAGTTCGAGTCAGAATGAAACTTTTTCCTGCTAAAGTTTTAGCAACAGATGTTGTGGTAGATGGTGCTGATGGAAGTGGTAACATTGGAGTGCCAAGTATACTATGTAGTAATCCCGCAGCAAAGCCGTCAGTAGAAGTAGTTGCATTACATCTATTGGAATAAGGAAAAGTATTAATTTCGTATTCTTTAGCTTGATTCTTAACGAATTCTAAATCCTTCTGAATCCAAGTGACTGCTTCGTTACGTTGTTCGGCGCGCACTTTAAAAATAATCGCAAATAAAAGCGCTTGCATTGCTACAGCAAGAAATACACTAACTATAAGTATGGATATTAATACCTCAAAAAGAGTAAATCCTTTATCTTGTAGTGGCAATTTTTTTAGAGGCATTGAGCGCGTTATTTTTAATGTTTTATAATTGAGATAGCAGCTCATTTATTAATAGTATAATGCGATCGCTAACGAGCTATTGTACTAACTATATATAAGAAGCAATTTTCTTCATAGGAATCCTATTTTGGTGAAATACAAACGATATTTTTTCTGTTAGGTAAACTAAAAATTAAATCTAGCTTGCCCTGAGTTGTACTGACTTATTAGCGTAAAATTACGGTAATTCTGCTAAATATTGTGTACTGAATTCTCAGTAAATCTACGGTGAAGTGAAGGAGTGAAATTGAGGCGATCGCAATGGCTCGAAAACAAAGTAAAAAAAAATTAAACCTTACAACTTTATAACTTATATCGCTGCCACTTTTGAATCGAGCCAATTTTATTAATAGTATATAGGTTAAAGCTATTAGCTAAGTCTGATAAACTGAGAACGTCATCTGGTACATTAATGCCAGTATTGCTAGTATTAGTGTTTTGAAGATCTTCAGCCCACACAACTCCATCAAAATTACTATTCCCAGGACTCTCACAACCGTCGCCTGAAGTTTCTAATTTGAAATCCGCATCCCGATTGTAAAGAAAAGCATTTTGAATACAAGCAGTGTTGTAAAGATAGGCAGACTGCGGCGTTCCCGAACCACTGTATAAAATAATAATTCGTAAATCTCCAACTCTGGGCAGTTGTCCATCAGTACGAATATTGCGAATTTTAGAATTTCCTCGCAAATGAAATCCTTCTTTATCTAAATACGAACCTTTTATATAAAGATAAACTGGACCAGCAGTTGTATCGACATTAATTATTTTATCAGTGATATCAATTTTATTAGTTTGATAATGAGTAATTTGTCCGCTATTACCAGTTAGAAGGAGTGTAGGTATTGCAGGGGGTGTAACAACTGGAAAGCTTGCCTCTGTAATTTGTCCTAAATCCGTACCTTGTGCAGTGAATGGAAAGCTGAGTTGCAATTTACAAGCGAAAATTGTGCCATCAATACTAGTATCTGTAGTATCAGATGCCGAACCGATCGCAGTAAGATACTGAGATCTATTTGCATCACCTTTTATAGCATATCCATTCAGATTAGAACTATCAAAAGCAGTCATAGGATCGAAGTAAATATTAGCATTCTTACCTACAATTCTACGTACTTGTATTTCAATGCGATCGGCATCGAAAGTAGTATGAGTACTAATAGCGCCAGGAAAATTTTGAATTGTTACATTAATTGCTACTGTGACTGCAAGATAAGCGATAGAATTATCATTCTGACCCGATATCAAGAAAGTTCCTGTTTGCTTCAAACTATCGTAACGATATGCTAGCAACTGAAATTGACCGTTGCCAATACTATTAGAACTGGTTAGTGCAGTTACATTAGGAGATATTGACGGTAGACAAGGAAAAGTAATCGGAGTTGTCCATTCATTAATAGTAATTGTGGTGTCGTCGCTCGTTTTAGGAATACCGTCGGCTCCTAGATAATTTTTTCCCGTTTTTGGGTCGATTGGATCGTAATTTCGAGTTAGTAAAACTGCGTTTTCTGGTTTAGTCATGAGAGCTAGAATTCTAGCAATACCTCCTTCAGCAACAGCTAAACTATCACCAGTCTGAGTGCGGGTAGAAGCGATCGCTTCGTTACGAGAAGCACGGAAAATTAAGGTAGTAGCAATTGCCATCACGATCAAACTCATACTGAGAGCGAGAACTATAGTAAACCCTCGATCTTGAAATCGTTTTAGCGCTAAAAGTTTAATTAGAAAGGTTTGTAACGACAAGGTTTTTCCTAGTTTGCATTGAACTTAAGATCTAGTTTGCCCTGAAGTACAGTAATTTATTGCCGCACGATCGCGGTAATTATGCTGAAGATTTCACAAACACATTTCTGTGGTTTTACTGAGAAAAATTCTGGAAGTTTTAGCGAAATTATAAAGCGCGTATAATTCTATAGAGAGGCAACACTGTATGTCCCTGTTTTAGCCTTTTTCAATTGGATAAGATGCCCGATCTGTAGGGGGCGCATAGCTAGCTATGCGCCCCCTACGAATGTATTCCATCATAATAAGAATCGCTATATGTAACAAAAAAAGCCAGTTGTTGCTGGCTAAGAAAATCTATATGACTGACAGAAATTTTAAAGTAAAAATACTCTGATTTTATACATCTACACGCGACTCAGAGATCAAATTTTGAAATCTTTCGTCTTGAGAAATGGTATGAAAGACCGAGCTATTCTTGGCAAGAGTACGATACTTATCTGGACTGATTTGAATTGCCTGTTGTAAGCTAATAATTGCTTGTTCGACTTGCGATTGCAAAGCATAACAGCAGGCAATATTGTACCAAAATATAGGTGTATGAGGCTGGACTTCTAAAGCTCTGGTGTAAATGGCGATCGCTTCTTGATAACGGCACAATTCATACAAAGCCAAACCACAATCGTACCAAACTGCCATATCTTGGGGTTGAATGCTAAGAGCATGTTTGTAGCTGGCGATCGCTGCTTCTTTTTCACCAACTTGTGCTAGAGATAGTCCCCTGTTATACCATGCCCAAAAATCATTAGGCTCCAACTCAACAGTGCGATCGAAACAGACGATTGCTGCTGTGAAATCTCCTAATTTGCGCAGCGCTACCCCCTTGTTGTACCAAGCCTTGCTATATTCTGGATCGATTGCCAAAGCGCGATCGAAGCTAGCTACTGCTTTGGTATATTCACCCCAGTCGCTTAGAGTGATGCCGCGATTGTTCCAAGTCAGGAGATCGTCAGGTTGAAACTCTAGGGCGAGATCGAAGCTATCAACTGCTGCTGCATAGTGCTTGAGATGTCCCAGTGCCGTACCTCGGTTGTACCATGCCCAGTAAGCATCTGGTCGTAGCTGGATTGTTTTTTCAAAGTTGATGACAGCTTTTTCGTAGCAACCAAGATCGATCAGAGTAATCCCTCGGTTGTGCCAAATTGTCGCCGCATCGGGGTTAAATTCTAAAGCGCGATCGAAACTATTGAGAGCTTCAATATAACGACCCAGCTTACCCAGGGCAATCCCGCGATTGTGCCAAACCCAGCTAGCATCTGGACGCAGGGTAATAGCGCGATCGAAACTGGCGATCGCCTCTTCATGGCGGTTTAAACTACCCAAGGCTATACCTCGCTGCGACCAAGCATCAGCGTAATCTGGCTTGTATTCCACAGCTACATCCAAGCTCAGTAGAGCTTCTGCGTATTGTTCGGCTTTATTGCGACGCAATCCCTGTTGATAAAAAAATTCTGCCTCCAGACTGAGATTCCACTTCATAGATCTTGGCATCTAACCTAAGGATGATTTTATTTTGCAGATGCTCAACAAGATATCACGACTCAATCACAAAATGGTGAAGTTTGTATAGAAGAAGACTAGAAATTTGTGTAGGGATTGGTAGTTGGTAGTTGGTAGTTGCCCCTGAAGCTCCTCTGCTCGTCCCTACTCCCTGCTCCCTGCTCCCTGATAACTGACAACTGAATTTTGGGTAATACAATACTAGCCTTGACAGAATGTTGGATTTGGGAGAGTTAAGGCAAAAGTTACTTGAAAATCAAGCAAGAGAGGTAATTCCTAGCGATGAACGACCACAATATGCTACAAGTCACGTTTTTCTACACTAACGGTCAAATAGAAGCCTTCAATGTGGTTTTGCACGAAGATAATGCTCTGACCCCTCAAGAAATTCAGCAGCGGATTTTGAAACATCTGGACAAACCTTGGTGCTTGCTACACCTGCCAGAACAAACGATTTGCGTCAATACATCTCGCTTGCTAAAAGTTGAAGTGAAGCCGACAATGTACGAACTACATGGGGAAGGAGTATTTTCCGATGTGCGGCGCGTAACTGCTCTTTCGCGGAGCGCCCAGCGGTAATTCAGGGGGAGTGGAGAGTTAGGAGAACAAGGCGATAATGACTAGCTTCAAACCTCCGAGAATGTCACAATATTCCTTTACAGGACACAAGAGAGAAATCATGACCATGCATCCTCTACTCCACCAAGCTTTTGCCCAAGGACGGGCGCTAAAAATTATTAGCGGTTTGAATAACCTCGATCGCCAAAGCGTAGCAGCGACAGTCAACGCAGCCGACCGCGGTGGTGCTACTTTTGTTGATATTGCTGCTGATGTCGAGCTAGTACAGATGGTAAAAGAATTGACAAATTTGCCAATTTGTGTATCAGCAGTCGATCCAGAAAAATTTGTCACCTGTGTAGCAGCTGGTGCAGATCTAATTGAAATTGGTAACTTCGATAGCTTCTACGCTCAAGGACGCAGATTTGAAGCAGAGGAAGTACTCGCCTTAACAGAAATTACGCGATCGCTCTTGCCGGAAATTACCCTTTCCGTTACCGTTCCCCACATTTTAGAACTCGATCGCCAAGTGCAGCTAGCAGAGGAGCTTGTAAAAGCTGGAGCTGATATTATCCAAACCGAAGGTGGTACGAGCAGCAGTCCCGTTCATCCTGGTACGTTGGGTTTGGTTGAGAAAGCTGCACCTACCCTCGCCGCCGCCTACGAAATCTCCCGCGCCGTATCCGTACCAGTGTTGTGTGCTTCCGGTATTTCTAACGTAACCGCACCCATGGCGATCGCGTCTGGTGCGGCTGGTGTGGGTGTAGGTTCGGCAATTAACCAACTCAATAGCGAAGTGGCTATGATTGCAGCCGTTCGTAGTTTGGTTGAATCTCTTGCCACTGTTAACCGTCCCGTTTTAAGAACTCAAGGATAGATCCCCCTAAATCCCCCTTGTGTAAGGGGGAGAGGGGAGCAGGGAGCAGGGAGCAGGGAGCAGAGGGGCAGAGGAGCAGAGGGGCAGAGGGGCAGAGGAGCAGAGGAGCAGAGGAGCAGGGGAGGCTGGGGGAGCGATCGGGAGCAAAACAATTCATGCATTCAAAATTCTCTACACCCCACACTTCCCACACCTCCCACACCTCCCACACCTCCCACACTTCCCACACCCCACACCCTTTCATCACGCACCACGCACCACTCACCACTCTTTCCCGACTCCCAACTCACTCAAACAATCCTTGAGACAATAAACGACTTGTGCTTGTGCTTCAGGAGAAAGTTCGGGGAAGATAGGCAGGGATAAGACTTCATGACAAGTTTGTTCCGAGATCGGGAATTGCCCTTGCTGGTAGTCTAAATTTTGATACACAGGTTGCAAGTGTAAAGGCAAAGGATAGTAAACCATCGAACCCACACCTTTTTCTTGTAAGCGTTGACGAACCTCATCTCTATAGAGATTTCCCTCACTCCGCACTTCGTCCCGCTTCGCTAACGCTCCTCGCTCCTCACCCCTCTGAAGGCGAATTGTGTATTGGTTCCAAACTCCCTCGCCGCCTGGTAATTCCTGGGGAATGACAACACCTGGAACTGGAGCGAGATATTCTTGATAGCGAGAAGCGATCGCCCGTCGTTGTTCGTTCCAAGTATCTAAATAACGTAACTTGACTCGCAAAATCGCTGCTTGTATAGCGTCCAAACGGCTATTTAATCCAATATCTTCGTGATAGTAACGATTTTTCTCCCCGTGATTGCGTAGCATTCGCATCTTTGCCGCAATTTCTGGATCGTTCGTCGTCACCGCACCGCCATCGCCACAAGCACCTAAATTCTTTGTAGGGTAGAAACTAAAACAGCCAACATGACCGATGCTACCGACTTTTTGTCCCGCCCACAATGCTCCTGTTGCTTGGGCGCAGTCTTCAATGACAGCAAGTTTGTGGGTTTGAGCGATCGCCATTAGGGCAGTCATGTCAACTGGCTGTCCGTATAAATGAACCGGAATAATAGCTTTAGTTTTAGCTGTAATTGCTGACTCTACCTGAGTCACGTCAAGATTAAATGTTAGCGCGTCAATATCTACAAAGATTGGCTTAGCACCGACAGCACTAATAGTCTCAGTCGTAGCAAAAAAAGAAAAGGGCGTGGTAATCACTTCATCCCCAGCCCCAACACCTAACGCCCGCAATGCTAGCAGCAGTGCATCCGTACCGGAATTACAGGCGACACACTCAGACACATTTGTATATGTGGCAAATTCTTGCTCAAAGTTAGCAACATTTGCCCCACCTATATAACCGCCAGAGGCAAGTACTTTGAAAACAACATCATTAATTTCACTTGCAAGATCCGTATATTGCTGCGCCAGATTTAAGATAGGAACGCGAGTAGATTGAGTCACGCTTTGAACCATAAGTTTTTCTATTAGTTAATCAAATCAGAAGTTGTATCGCAAGAAAATGGCAAATTGGTAGTTGGTAGTTGGTAGTTGGTAGTTGGTAAATTCTCCTCGGCTCCCTTGTCTCCCTCACTCCTCACTCCTCACTATGGACACTCTAATTAGACTCGATTTAGTAGATTTTGTTCTGGCTGTAGCGCTGATGGCGATCGCAATAGGGCTATCGGCTGGGCAGCGTTTAGGCTTAGAGTGGAGTTTGGCGATCGCGACGGTAAGAACGATCTTGCAACTATTTGTTGTAGGAGCGATTTTAGATATTATTTTTCGGCTAGATAACCCTTGGGCAGTGCTAGCAGTGGTGCTGGTGATGCTGACAATTGCGGCTGTGGTGTCTCGCAACCGGATTGGCAAAAAGATTCCCCAATTGCTACCGCTAGTTTGGGTTTCAATATTTGTCAGCACGGCTTTTACTTTGAGCTATGTCAACCTGCTGATCGTTCAACCGCAGAAGTGGTACGAACCGCAATATATCATTCCTTTGGCGGGAATTATTCTAGGAAATGCGATTAATGGGGCAGCGATCGCGGGGGAGCGTCTTGTCAGTACAATTAATGCCAGCCAACTAGAGATTGAGACTCATTTAAGTTTAGGTGCGACACCCCAACAAGCTGTAGCTCAGTACCGGAAAGATGCGATTCGGGCTGGGTTAATTCCAATCCTGAATCAGATGATGGTGATTGGCATTGTCACCCTTCCAGGCATCATTACAGGACAGATTCTTAGTGGCGTGAATCCCCTCGATGCCGCATCCTACCAAATTTTAGTCATGTTCATGCTTGCCTTCACTAACTTAACCACAGCAATTCTCGTTACCCAAGGGCTATGTCGTCAGTTTTTTAATTCCGCCGCGCAGTTGATTCGGTGACAAGGGAGTCGGTAGGGGCGGGTTTACCAAAATACTTTGCTATTGACGGAGATTTCAGGTGAACCCGCCCGTACAGGAGTCGAGAAGAAGGACAAAAAGAAGTCAGAAGTCGGGAAAGAGTGGTGCGCGCGAACTGATTTTAGATTCTGGATTGCCCTTGTGCTCCCTGCTCCCTGCTACGCGGCTCCGATGGCGAGGAAACCTCGCCCTCTGCCCGCTTCCCTGCTCCCTGCTCGCTACTCACTTCCTTCGGCTTATAAGAATGCATTTGCCCGCCATCAGAAGCATAAATTTGTAGGGGTAGGCGAGTCGTGTTGCTAATGCCTTCGAGAACTTGCTTGAGGGTGCGATATTGAGTAGCGATATCAGATTGGGCTTTTGAGTCACCCCTAAGTCTGGCATTAATAAATGTTTTCTCGACAGCCTGTTCGTAGCTGGACGTTAACTGAACGAAGATTTGTTTGTTATCTAACTTGTATCTACATACCCGAATTCTACCGGAGCAAGCGCGATCGAGGTCGGCGCGAACTTTTTGGGTGAGATTAGCGCCTTGCAGGTTGCTGTTAGCTTGTTCGAGCTTCGCGGTATAAGTATTAATTAGCGATCGCGCTCGGTCGTAGTACTGAGTCCCACTGGGAATCTGTTGAGCGAAGATTAAAGCTTGCCTCCAATTGGTTTGAGCTGTAGCGAACTGATTTTGTTGTTCTTGCCGTTCGGCAAGTTCGGCGAACTTTACTGCTTGGGAAAATGCTTTGGTAGATATTGTTTCTTTGGCAACGCGATCGCTAGCTGCTTGAAGTTGAGGGCGATATTGTGCGAGTAGTTGCTGTGCTTGTTGGTAAGTTGTACTCGATTGCGGAATCGAGCTAAGATTGTCCACCGCGTTTTGCCAATTGGTACGAACTATTTGCCAAGCCTGTAAAGATCGCGCCGTCAGTTGCTGTTGTTGTGCTACCTGCGCTGAACTTTGCGCTTGGGGAAATTTTTGAAATGCTTGTTGCTCCGCTTGCATTTTCTGCTCTACAGCCTGCAAGCTGCCTCGGTACTCAGTAGTTTTTCTCTGTGCTAGGGGATATAGATCGCTATCTTTAGGAACCGCAGATAAAGAGGCGATCGCTCTTTGCCACAAAGCTTGGATGGCGCGCCAATCTTCCAAAGAGCGGATGGGTTGTTTCAGCTTGTTTGCTGCTGTATCGCCTTCTTCCAACGCCGCCAGCACTCGATCTACATTAGTGGCTCGATTGGCGATCGTGCTGGAAAAATTTTGTGCTTCCTGGCGGCGGCTCGACCAGGGTGGAATTTGTTTGAGTAGGTTATTTGCATCTTGCAGTTGTTTTTCAGCATCAATTAATTCCGATCGCTGCTTGGCTCCTTGTACGATTCGATTTGACTCCTGATATAACTGCTTTGCTGTTGCGAGCTGCTGACACCTACCGATCGTACAGGGGCTAGATAAGACATATGCACTGCTAAAGAATGCTACGATTGCGACTCCACCTCCAGCAATTAGCGCCGCCCGAGGGATTTTTGTCTTGGCTGCCTTCGGCAATCGCTGTAAGGGTAAGACAGGGTAGGGAAGTGTAGCTGTATTGATGTTTGTATTGGAGTCTGTTATTGATTCTGCTGTTGATTCTGCTTGAGTTGCTGGTTCAGGATTAGCGATTGTTTCTAACCGCTGCTCGAAAGGTAGCGATCGCCAGGTTTCAGTTGGTGCTTCTGGTGAAGAAGTTTCTGGGTTTAAACTTGGCACTTCGACGGGTATATCTTGCCGATTGGCAACAGGCGCAGACTCTTCTACTTTATACTCTTTGATTTGAGGCTCCTCGATTTGAGGCTTTGATGGTTGTGGGGAGGAGATGGGATCGATCTTCGCCTCAGTTGTTGTATCCTCAATTGTCGTATCACGAGCAGTAATTTCAGCCTCATCTTCTGTTGGCTGTTCTGCTGCTTCTGTAAGAGGGGATAATTCTGGTGCTGCTGGTGCTGCCGGAGTGCGATCGCTAGTCAATAAATCGATGCTGCTGGCTGATAGTAGCTGTTCTGTCGCAGTTGCAGGCGGTGTTTCAATGACAACAGGGCTAGTTGGTAGTGTATCTTCTACTGTGGGAATTGGGGGTGCTGGCGTTTCATCTACAATGTTGCGATCGCCTGAGAATGGCTGCACCACAGGCGGAGATGATTCTGTCTCGGGTGGAGATACGGTTGTTTCTGAAATAGTGGGGGAAGGCTCATTTAACATCACCTGAGAGTCAGGAGCCACCTCCACTGGTTCTAAAGTGATATCGTGTTGAGCGTAAATTTGTTTTTGCCCCGCTTCTCTCAAATAAACCCTGACCGACTGAACTGCTTGAGGACGCAAAGACTGTAAAGCCTGCCCAATTGCAGTAAAAGTTTTATCAGTATCGAGATTGACTTGTGGTGGGTGTTGGCTCAAAATCACTAAAGCACCGTCATCGCCGATCGCGCAACCGACTTTCAGGCGATCGACTTGAGAAAACTCAGTTTGCAAGCGTTGGTATAGAATGCGCTCTAAAACTTGTAAATCTTCTGGCTTTGCTAGTTTCATATTACTTATAGATTTTTATAAGTTGCTTGTTTTGATACTTAATATTTGTATGATGTTAGCGATCGCCACCTAACTGTACTCGTAGCAGCATTTACGCTCCTGTCATCGATTGCGATCGCCCGATAAAATTATTCTTCGAGCAACGACCGCAGGGCTGAGATTGCGATGATTTTACATTAAAAATCTATCAAAAGCTGCGTGAAGCGTCTTTCTTTAAAAAATTAATATCAAGTTTTATCAATTTTTATTTGTAGTAGAGACGCACCAATGGAAATCGAGCGGATAATTCAGCAACTAGTAGGGGCGCACAGCTAGCTGTGCGCCCCTACTACAGGAATTGCTAGAAAAAACCTCAAGTATCCAACAACTGTAAAATCCGCCCCAAGGTAATCTCTACCCAATCGAGACGGGAATTGAGATCGTAGCCCAAGCCGTGGATTGCTTTTTCTAAGAGGTAAGCATCCAGCAGAACTTGTAACTCAGTCTTGGTTTTGGGTAAGAAAGAGTCTTGAGAAGCGATCGCGAGATATGAATTGAGAAAAGCCGCACCGACGCAGGTAGACCAAAACTGCGCCCACTGCTGCATGATGGGTAAGCTCTCTGTACGAAGCATCCCGCTTTCGATTTCGTTACGCAGCCCGACGTTAGCAGCGTAATGGAAAGACTGCAACATGTTGGCAACATCGCGCAAAGGAGAGCGTTTAATGCGGCGATCGCTCAAACTGCGTCCTGATTCTCCTTCAAAATCTGAAATGATGAAGTCTTTACCCGTATAGAGTACTTGTCCCAAATGATAATCGCCATGACAGCGAGTCCGCATAGCGGTAATTTTTTGGTTGAGGATCAGCCCAAAGCGCTCCATGATTTGCTCTTGGCGATTCAGGACATTTTGAGCTAATTCTTGGGCGTGCGGTGTCAGCGTTTTTAAGCGTTGTCTGAGAACGATTAGGACTTGTCCCGCGAGATTGCGGGCTTGTTGGTAAATGGAACGTTGGTAAAATGTCGAGAATGGTTCTGGAGTAAATCCAGAATTGTCGCCATTAGCAGCAAGGGCGATGTGCAGTTCTGCTATCGATTGTCCCAAAATCTGAGCGCTGTCTAGATACGAACCGATGGTTCGATTAGCCAGAGACAATGGATCGAACTCTTCTTCTTGACTCCCGATTCCCAACTCCGATTCGGGCAGGTTTAACTGCTGAATTTTTTGTTCTATTGCAAGTAGGCTCGATAAACCTGCCCCTACAACTCCCGACTCCCGACTTCCCATATCGATCAGATTTCCCCCAGGTATGGGGATCTCAGTCATTTCTGCATGTTGTGTTGTCACTAACTCAAAATAGTCTCGCAGGCTATCGAGGGTATATTCCCAACCACTGCGGGTATCGCGGATGTATTCTTGCAATATCCCTACCGTGACTGGCGTTGTTGACGGACGGTGATATTCGATCGCTCCGACTAACGGGGCAAAGTGTTGCAAGCGTTTTTTCTCGCCTAAAAAGCGCCGAATTTCGAGATCTGGGTTAATCCCTTCTTCTTGCTGGCGGAAGAGTTTGAGAACGAGATGGTTGTTGGGGTTAGCACCGTTAGCACCCAATCCCTCGTAGACAATAAAAGTCTTGCCCTGTTCTTGCTTTAATACTGTCGGTTCTAGGGCTTTTTTACCGTTACTACTGGCTTGAGGATAGAGATCGGTAGCACTTGCCATTAGTTCCCCTGCCATACCTTTATACTGCCGCTGATAGGCGATCGCCTCAATCAACGAGCCAAGAAAACTTTTATCTGCGGTTGCTTCAAATAATACGCCGAATTTATCTTTCCCTTGTACCAACAAATTAGCAACGATCGCACTGCGGTTATCTGTTAAAGTCTGTGTTGCTTGTTCTCCCTCGGCATAAGCCAGCAGCATCAAGTAAGTTTCTGGATCGCCTTGCACGTAATCTACCTGCAACCAAACGGCTCTGGCTTCGGTATTCTTGTAGGGGATAGCGATAACTTCGGCGATTTGTACGGCTTGAATTATCCGAGTTTTCGGATTGAACCAAGAACACGTAGACAGATATTCTGGCAGTATAGCTTCTAGTCTGACTCTTAAATCCCGCTGGGCAAAGATATTTTGCCATTTGCTATTGACAACTAATGTCGGTAACTCTGCTTGGGGTCTAGCAGGCTGGATTTCGCTCGGCTTGGCAACTAGACTCAACCAATAAAAGGCATAAGGGCTGATGCTAAAGAAGTAGGGAGTATCGCCAATCGCTGGAAACTCCGTGCGACCAAAAATTTCTACTGGAGTCGTGCCTTTAAAAGCTGATAAATCCAGTTCCACTGTTTGCACAAAGCGAGACAGATTTGCCACCACTAGAATATGTTCGCCTTGATAAGTGCGCGTAAAGGTAAGTACTTTGCGGTTATCTGGGTGCAATAATTCAAAACTACCGCGTCCGAAGGCTTGGAAACGGTTGCGTGTGGCAATTAAGCGTTTCATCCAATACCAGAGAGAATTGGTATTAGCCCGTTGTGCTTCAACGTTGATGGCGGCGTAGTGATATTCTGAATCAATAATCACAGGCGAGTATAACTTTTGCGGATTAGCGCGGCTGAAACCAGCATTGCGATCGGAACTCCACTGCATCGGTGTCCGCACGCCATTGCGATCGCCTATATATACGTTATCTCCCATGCCGATCTCATCGCCGTAGTAAAGTACGGGAGTGCCAGGAAGAGAGAGTAACAGGCTGTTGAGTAATTCAATTTGACGGCGATCGTTTCCTAGCAAGGGCGCGAGACGGCGACGAATCCCCAAATTCAACCGCATTGCCGGATCGCGGGCGTAGACTCGATACATATAATCGCGGTCTTCATCCGTCACCATTTCTAGCGTCAGTTCGTCGTGATTTCGCAGAAATAGCGCCCACTGACAGTTATCGGGAATTGTTGGCGTTTGCTGCAAAATATCGAAAATGGGGAAACTATCTTCCATCCGCAGCGACATGAACAAGCGCGGCATTAGCGGAAAATGGAAGTTCATGTGACACTCATCTCCATTCCCGTAATATTCTGCTGCATCTTCGGGCCATTGATTTGCCTCGGCTAGCAGCATTCGGTTGGGGAACTTAGCATCCACCTGCTGGCGGAGTTGTTTCAAGAAAACATGAGTCTCATCTAAATTTTCACAGTTCGTTCCCTGCCGTTCGTAGAGATAAGGTACGGCATCCATCCGCAGCCCATCAACACCCATACCCAGCCAAAAATCAAGTACGTCAAATACCGCTTCCCGCACGGCTGGATTATCGTAGTTAATATCGGGCTGGTGGGAGTAGAAACGATGCCAGTAGTAAGCCTTGGCTACTGGGTCCCAAGCCCAATTAGAAGTTTCAAAATCTTGAAAGATAATCCGCGCCTCTTGGTATTTCTCTGGCGTGTCACTCCAGACGTAAAAATCTCGTTCTGGACTGTCTTTAGGCGCACGTCTCGCCCGTTGAAACCAAGGGTGTTGGTCGGAAGTATGGTTGACGATTAATTCTATAATGACGCGAATGCCCCGTTGGTGGGCGGCTTGCAAAAATTCGCGAAAATCGTCTAAATTACCGTAAATTGAATTAACATTCTTATAATCGGCTATATCATAGCCATCATCTCTGAGTGGTGAGGGAAAGAATGGTAGTATCCAAACTGCGGTAACGCCTAAGTCTTGGAGGTAATCGAGTTTTTCCGTCAGCCCCCGGAAGTCACCGATCCCATCGCCATTACTATCGGCAAAGGCGCGTACTGGCACTTCGTAGATAATGGCATCTTTGAACCAAAGGGGGTCATCTTTTAATACGTACTGCATGTTCTCGCTAGTTGTATTCCCAAAAACCACTGTTTCAAGTTATTGAGTCTAGCGCGATTTCCACAAGTACCCAGAGAGGGAAATTTAGGCATAGGGAAGGGTTTCGTGTAGGGGCGGGTTTTGCCTGCGAATTTGTTACCACAACCAAAAATTTGTTTGTCAAACCCGCCCAACCACCGATGAAATTCCTGTAGGGGCGGGTTTTGCCCGTTAATTCATTACCACAACCGATCGTCTATTTATCAAACCCGCCCTCATGGATGGCGATCGCATGGCGCGGCGGGGCGGGTTTTGGATGAAGATTTTCGGTTGCGGTTATGGGCATGTTTGCTAAACCCGCCCCTACAGGTGGCTGCGATCGCATGTGGGGATCTGTACCTGGGATGGCGCGTGTGGGCGGGTTTTGGATGAAGATTTGCGGTTGCGGTTATGGGCATGTTTGCTAAACCCGCCCCTACGGGTGGCTGCGATCGCATGTGGGGATCTGTACCTGGGATGGCGCGGCTGGGCGGGTTTTGGATGAAAATTTTCGGTTGCGGTTATGGGCATGTTTGCTAAACCCGCCCCTACAGGTGGCTGCGATCGCATGTGGGGATCTGTACCTGGGATGGTGCGTGTGGGCGGGTTTTGGA
>NZ_JBOFLP010000047.1:0-26944 GCF_051657925.1 Chroococcidiopsis sp. | reverse complement strand
CATTGATCAGGACTTGCAGCACGTTAGAAGACAGAGAGGGTTGCTGCTCCGTGGTCTTGTACTCAAGGGACAAGACTTTTCCAGAAAAAACACTCGTATTGATAGACATTAGTTTGCTCCTTTATTAGATTGCTCTTCGATGAGTTTCTGTAACCATTTTCCGGTCGCGTTAATCTGCTCTAATGAGCTGGTGTAATCGAGTTTTGGATCCTCGATAACTCCGCCCAGACTGCGGAATTGATCGACAAGGTTCCAGACGAGTCGAATCCGCTTCAACTTCCCTTCGACGACCTCTTCGTCTAAATCGTCACCTGTCCATAGCTTCAGACCGATCCCGGTTGTCAGCGCGATCGCCTTTACCATCGCTCGATAGACGCTGAGGTTGAACAGCTGAGAATTTGCAACCAGCTTCTCTTTCACCATGTCAGTCGGAAACACGGCCGCGCCGACTTGAGAAAGCACTCCGAAGTGGTAAATTGTGCTGCGATACCTTCCATCATGGATAAAAAGACGGACAAAGTATCCCCGATCATCGATCTCCTTATGCAGATATCCATTTGTAGCGGGGTTAACCACAAACTCAATCTCCAACTCAGGAAAGTACTGCCGAAAGAGTCGAACCGCATGGGAATAGCTCATGTACAAAATCTCTTTCGCGGGAGCACCGCTGCGAGCTTGAGCCGATTCTTTGAAGGTATGCCGATCCACATACTCGGTAATATCAAGATTGTAGGCTTCTTGAAACCGAACCGGGTCGATTTGCAGGACACCGTTCAGCCTTGCATCATCGTGCGGGCGAGTTAGTGCTAAGGCAGTCTGCGGGTATATTAGCGAAGGCTTGATAAGGTCTGACGATAAAGCCATAGTAATCTGTAATCCTGAATAAACAATGCCGCTAAAATCAAAGCAATGAAGGTCAGTACAATCCCGAACAGTAGATATCCCTGACGGGAAACTTGCTGCTCATGGGCTTGAATGGCATTACTAATCATTGCTTGCACATCAGAAGTCGTCATACTGATCCCTCTTGAAGTACGTGATGTAAGGTGATTAAGTAATCACGCTGTTTTCTAACAAGAAGCTTGTCTCCAAGTAATCGAACCTCCTGGAGCAGGCTTAAGTCTTGAAACAGAGACCGAAAATCTTTTGTGAACAGTTTTGTGGTCTTCGTAAACGTAATCAGGTCTGATCCCTCTAACGAATTCGCATGGATCATATCTAGAACGGAACTAACTTTCCGTTCAGTTACATCTAAAGATTTCCCGTTCTCTGCAACTTGGGTACAGAGCTGCTTCAATTTCAGATAGTTAGGATCTGCTTCACAGCCTGTATAACAGGCTCGAACCGTAACTTTATCCGTTCGTCCTCCTAGCTTAAACATCACTCGAATCCGATCCTGATTAATCTCAGCTTGAGCTAACTTGAATCGTGAAAATAAGGCATAAAACAATTTTGGATGACTTAAACAAAACTCACCGTCTAGCTTACAACTCTGGTCAATTGACGCTGCTAACCACGCACCTTCAAACGCATAGGTGCCGGAACGATCAATCAGCACAGATCGGGTCTCATACAAAGACTGTTTAATGATGTCCAGAATCGTCAGAACCTGTGTCAAATGATCGGCATGGACATCCAGATGTAAAAGCTGAGGGAGGCACACCTCATACTCGGAACAACAGTCCACTCCTAAACAGTAATCCAGGTAAACCCTCTGCGCTATCGGATTAACGTGTACTGCAACGTCCTGCTCTAACCCAGTCAATTTCTGATCTGCAAGCCTGGTCACAAAGTCGATCGGAACCTCGAACCGAATCGGTGTCGAAAACCCCTCACTAATTTGCAACTCTTCGACCTCGAACCAGACCCTTCCTCCGAATCGATCCATCACCTCCAAGCAATAACAGTGAGACTGGATCGTTAGAAAATAGCTCCACTGACTTAGCGACAAAAACGCCTTGAACAGTCGGACTAAGATCCCGGCATTGAGTGCAAACTCCATGATTTTGGCCTAGTAAACTGCGTGATATACTTCAGAAGTAAGAGACTATCTTTCAAGTACATTCAAGTGAAAAAACGCTCTATTCTCGGTGCAGTGGTTCTGTACTTTATGCTCATGTCTGAACAGGTCGGACTACGATTAGTGCGCGGTTTCGATACTCGTGAACCTTTATGTGCGATCCACCGACTCGATACACGTCGAAAATCGACCATTATTCCAGTCTACGAACTACCGGACAGTACGGCTTCTAGTCCCGAATCCTATCCCTTTACCCATCTAGAAATGTAAAACTTTCAGGACAGCTCGGATCTAGATCCGAGCTGAGAGCTTTTTCCACACAGAAGCTTAACTATGTCCACTCTACGCAGCTACTTTAGCGCGAGCGAAGGGTACGATGTTGTTAGCGTTTATGTCTTTACTATATCACATTAAAGGTGGATAGGACGGGAATCGAACCCGTGTCTTACAGCGGAAAATGCTGCAATCGAAACCTTTACCTACCCATACCTGCGAACAACAACATTGACGAGCTGTGAACCATATCTGAGTACCAGTAACGTACTCAAGTAAATCATGGGTGCTGCCATACACCAAGCGGCAAGAAAGTGGCTCATGGGCAGTAGAAGAACTGTCTAGCTCTTCGTAAAGGATTAGAAAATCTCAACGTCTTCCAAGGCTTCCCGCACAATCTCGTACCGGGGGGAGCTAATGCGCTGCATCATGATTGAGTAGGGATTGAAATCCCCGGTGACGACCTGCTGGAAAATAGTCGGGCTATTTCCCGACACCAGTGCGACCCCTGACTCATCAAATCGTGCCGGACTTTCCTGGACTCGTGCCGATACGTTCCAAAACACAAGACTGGGACAGGAGTAGCCTGCCTGTGCGTACTGTTGGCGGATCGCAGCTAGATTAGTTGCCGGATCGTCTTCCCAGGAATAGTGCCGAGTCGCTTCATTGAACTGCATATCCGAAACAATTACCACAGTCTTCGGAAGATCTGCCTGATCCAGCTTGTTCTGCACTGCTGTTTTAAGAATCAAATTGAAAACAGCTTGCAGATCTGTCGAGGTATCCCAGTCCGCGCGGGAAAGGTTAGTGACTCGCGCAGTAATGGTCGAGCCTGAAATGGACTGTAAATGCGGATTGCTAGAAAAAGTAATAAATCGATCCTGCCAAACCCCTTGATTACGTTCCGCAATGTACAGCGCTAAAGCGACAGCCATAGACATTGGCTCCCCGGACATCGAGCCGGACGTATCCGCAACCACTAGGCAGGAATAGTCCCCCTGCACCCAGTCCGGTAAATTCTCCCATGCTGCTTCCAATGTCGCATTTTGTTCCTGTCCGTACAGGATTTTGTGGACAATATCGAACGGATGTAGCGTCTTAGTATTCATCTTCACGTCCTTCGCAGAACGTGTTGGATTCTTCAGTGCGGCTAAATATGCCGCGTACCGTTCAGGACTATGCCGACCAAATGCTTTCCGATAAAGGACATGGGCTTTAGAGGGGACATGAGAGTAGTTAATCTCATCCCATCGACGAGCACACATACTTGACTCAACCAGCTTTAACTGTCGCCGTAATCGAACCAACATCTTCCGGTACTGACGTGACGTGAGCTGCATGTAATCTCTCAGCGCAGCAGCGCGTCGATGGGAAATCGGAGAGGAAGATTCCGAAGGTGACCATTTTGCGGCAAGCGAGATTGACCCGTTCGGATTCGTATTCAGAATGTCCAGATCGTCCTTTAACTGCTCCGAGAACAGCTTCAATACGTCTGGATAGAATGCAGTCCCTTCTAGCGCAAATAAGTCGTCCCAGCGTCCATACAGAGGCACTAAGTCCAGAATCATCGGCAGGATACTAGGATGATGCTTCACGAGATAAGACAGTGCGACCCGAAAAAATCTCCGCTCACCTTGTCCCTCTAACACGTCTCGTAAGTAAAACAGCACAACTACCGTCAATGGGATATTATCCCGCAAGGACGCACTTAGCAGTCCCGCAATCTCCGCTTCAGGTGCTTTACGCATCGCTGCCCCTCTAGAGAAGAGATCAAGCAAGGCACTACCTGTTGAAGCATAGGTCTGCGCTCCGTTTTCTGTGACAGTATACGACGGAGGAGACACGATCGGACTTTCTAACGCTGCGAACAGCTTGTTACTAGATGTTTTACTAACCATAACCCTTTAGAATAATGTCGGCATTTACGGTACAGGAACCTTAAGGAGTCACTGTGAATACTTCCAAAGCGAAGTGCAGTGTTAAGGATTTGCTGTCAGGTTCCTTCGATAGTTAGCTATCAGTCGTTGTACCTTCTGACTCTTTTGGTTGACTGAACAGTGAGATCGTTTCATCCACGATCGCAGAGTAAAATTGTGTGGTCACAATCCCGAATAAGTATCCGACCATCCCCCCTAGCGGAAATGCGAGTAAGAGTCCGATCAGAAATCCGATAAACATTGACATAGGAATTCAAATAAATCAGTCCGCAGTAATCAGGGCAGAATCTACACTGATTTCAGCATGGATCTCTGCATGACAATTCGCACAAACCAACACGGTCTTATCCAGCTCCGGTTTAATGCGATCGAACGAAGATCTGAGTCGCGAGATCGCAAACTCTTTCCGAGACGGATCAAGATGATGGAATTGCAGCGCTGCTGAACATTTCATATATCCGCAGATGCAGCACTTCCCACCTTTATACGTGATTGCGCGAGCTTTCAAAGCTTGCCGCGTCAAGGTCGTTTTACAAACCTTGCACACTCTTGGTTTTTGTGACTTGTGCTTTACGACAAGATCGCGCCCACATCGACTACATGGACATAGCCTCTCCATCCCATATTTTCGAAGAAGTAAACCGGGAAACGTTTTCGGTGCCTTAAACCACTAGGCTAATATCGCGGTAGCGATATGTAGGATTTGAACCTACGTGTCTTGTATAAAGACGTTTTGTTGCTGTACGTTTCCCTAATTGTGCCTGGAAGCTGTATTTGCTACAGGATTTGAACCTGCTACCTATCCGTTACAAGCGGAGTGCTCTACCAATGAGCTAAGCTAAAAAGCGAGTTGCTGTAAGCTTCCAAAAATTAGTGATCCAGGAAACCGTTAACTCATCCACAGAGTGTTTGGAATGTGTCGTGTTGCTGTGTGTTTCCTTATGTAATCTATAGTAGCAATAGTAAAAAGTAAATACAATCAGTAAAAATACTTAACTTAAAAGAACCGAGGGGATGCGGTATCCCCCTCCTCGATAATCAGATTCGACGATCGATATCCTTCAGAGACGGGAGGATTTGCGCGGGCAGTGCCGGAGTCCATTACGGAGATTTTCGGCGGGACAGTAAGCCGATACCCTGAGAGCTGTTCGAACTCTTCTCGCTTCCCTTCAGGCAAAGAGATACGCGCACAGAGTGTCCAGTACCGTTCTAGCCGATGTCCTCCTTTTAGTAAAGTAGAGTCATGCAGTCGTCCTTTTACTAGAACTAATGCGCGCATGATTTTTGCAAGCGCTTTGTCTGAAAATCTAACAAAGTTCTCATGATCCCCTAAATCCCAGTATTGATAGTCGTTCACTGTCCTACTCTCCTAGTAAAACCATAATCCAGTCGCACCAACATGCTCTCGTACTACTCCCCGTTTTCCGGCATAGCGAAATTTCCGGTTCAGTTGTCGCTGATCAATCTTCGAAATCTGACCCGTATCCCTGAACCGTGCTTTCCGAACCCATTGCCGTTTATTCCCTTCGATTTGCAATCCTCCATGCGGATGCGATTTCTTTGACCTGCTGATCCCGCTCAGCAATTTCATCCATCACCCAGCTCAATGTGTCGTGAAACTGCTCCAGTGTCCCGTTATTTGAGAGGCAGAATGTAGAGCGAAACCTCAAGGTCTCTAGATGCGATTCACTGGCGTGAATCTCCTTCCCGGCTTGTGACTGGTAAAAAGCTTCCTCCGCAGAAGCTCGGCGAATATACAACGCCTCTCCGCGATTGGAAAGTAACCAGTCCATTTCGTTCGGATAGCGAATGTCGGAAATCACGACGATCGCATCGTTCGGTAGAGTTGAGATTTTATCATCTAGCACATCCACCCACAGCTGCGGATGGATCGCGTCTCTCATGCCGTTTCCGATTGCTTTTAGTAACTCTCTCGGAGTCCATACCTGATCCGAGATCGTCATCAGAGCATAGTGTTCTTTCCAATTCCGATCATCAAACAACTGTCGATGACTTGTGTCCTCACGATAGAATCCTGCGATTACCGCAACTAAATCTTGCAGAACATGCGCGATTTTGACATGGTAAACCTTGTCGTACCGTGAAACCAGGTACGACGCTGCCTCATCCTTCCCGGAACCGATAGCCCCGGAAAAACCAATTAATTTACGCATTACACTCAGCGGTTAGAATAGGCGGCAATCGGCCGCAAACAAAATAGAGATAGTAAAAATAGTAAAAATATGAAAGGAGCTACTAGAGGAGAGTAGCAGCTCCCGGCAACCCCAAAACTAAGAATCGATCCGCATGAACGTCAGCGTCACCATTTCCCCCTGGACAAACTCCATTGGCGGGATCCGATAGCTCCACGATCGATGGAGCTGTCCGTGCATAACTAACGCACTGCCGCCCCCAATACTTTCGCTAACAATGTAGTCAGGATTTGCCTTGGGCGCAAACTCCATTAATCTAAACTCTCCGTACCCGACTACTACGACATTCGGATGCGTATCTGCAACCATTGAGTCGAACGTTTCCCACGGTGTCTGTGCCTTTGCGGATACAAACTTACGAATTACCACAAAGTTCGGATCTAACGTTTGAGCAGCAACTAATCGCGCAACTCGTGCGACCGCACAATGCTCCGTCAATCCCCAGACTTCAACATCCAAAACCCCGCCCCGGTACTCGTAGGATTGGAGCGGACAGTTCATCGATCCGTAAACGGCGACCAGCTCCCCAACCTGCGGAGTCTCCATCCAGGTTACTTCTTGATCTAACGCAGCATACGTTGCCGCAGAGGTCGAAGCGGCTTGAAAATGCGAAAACCTCTCCACTAAACCATTCGACTTAATCACGGTCTTATACCGTGCTCGTACTTTCGTGCCCAAAACCATGAATCTCTACCCTAAAAAGACAACCAAAACAGATCAGAGAACACGGACTTATGTTGAGTAGCTAGCTAACTCATACGAACCAATAACATGCGAAACCGCAGCTGCGGTTTCGGGATCAATGCGCTTTAACACAAAATCCCACAACCATTGTTGTGTATCCATGTCTAAGGATGCGGAACGCTCCACCGCAACTAAATAAATATCCAAACACCGATCTACAAACTGCGTTGTAAATGGGTACTCTAGCTCTGGGATCTCTACGTAGGTTAACTCATCAACATGTACTACCATTGACCTTAACCATCACGTAACTCAAACTGAGTATCGTATTGAAGTTCCCCGGACTCAGCAATATTGCGGATACGGATTCCGCCATTACTAGCTTGAAAACTTCGCGGTTTCTTGAGCTGAAAACCACCGATACACCTGACGCTCAAACCTTTCATCGTTCTACAGAGTGATAAACTAAGAACAATCCTACCGTCAGAAACCCTTGACCTAACCGGACTTTCTTTTTTCTTTAGATTTTCGGTACGTATCAATTGCATCCAGTAATTCCACGTACCAAATTAACAGTCGCAGCACTTGTTAACCTCAACTTAAATTGAGTAAATCACAACTCTGCTCATGGAAAAATTTCCGAACGGCTCCAATCCGAGCTTAACTGGGACACCGTAGTACACTAATTTGGAGACTGCGGTCATCGGCAAAAAGTCACTGTCATTTAGCAACTCTACGACGTTGTAAGCGTCCAGCCATTGTGTCGATTCCCCGGATTGACTATATGCGGTATGCAGCGTTAGAAGCTGGCGCATAATCACAGAGCGGGTCGGAGACTTCTCCCCATGAAAATGCAAGTCAACGGAATAGTAACCGGAGCGATTGTAGTTGAGTACCGGGATCGATACCTTGAAAATAGCTGTCTCGCGATCGGAAGGTGAGGACATCATCGAAGTAATAGTAAGGTGGGATCGCACAGAATTGAGCTGATCCGAGATTCTGGGACTGAGAAAATCCCCTCTACATTGGTAGAAAACGTCGCAGGGACTGCATCGTCCAGCCGCATCCCGACTAAATATTTAGCAGGGTAGTCTGTGTTATATGCCACAACTTCACAGACTCGCGGACGATCATTCCACATCACGGTAAACGTCCGTCCGAGCTTTGCTCTCGGATCCGAAACTTTCCGCCCAGAATCTAAGGTCAAACCTTGAGAATTAATCATATGTCGGTAATATAGTGCTTATGTACTATTGTAACGGATTCCAGTCAGCACTTATTACCGTAAATTCACTGAATCTGCTTTCTAACGCAGAGACAGTCATATGCTACAAAACAAAACCTGGAACAACACTGAACCATGAACCGAGACCTGAAACTTAGACCTTTTCAGTATTCCACAAGATTTTTAGATCCGACGCTTACGTAGCAGTTATTTGACTGTAAGCACGTACAGTTACAAGGTGTTAAAGTTCTAAATATATTCAAAAACATAAAAAAGAGATACTTAAATAGTATCTCTTTGAACATTGTTTACTAGTAACCTGGTCGCTTTAGCTTCGCGGCTGCGGTCGCTAGTAAAATCACTGGCTCTACTGGCGCACAGGTTGCCTTCATGGATGGATCATCATCTAAAAGCATGTACTCACATAGCCCGATTTTTTGGTAAATGTAAGGGGTCTCCGTCTTCTGATCCCAGGTAAACCAGTCCCCGATATTCAAACACTCGAACCGGGTAGAGGTCTTTGCCTCCAAAGGTAACCATCCATACACAGGAACTGCGATCGCAGTTCCTGACTTTTCTTTAGTAGTCGGCATCACATCTCCTTAAAAGCTACAAAAAAGGAGGGTGTTACCCTCCAAAAACCTCGTGAGCGGAACATTAGATTGTATCTAAAAGCATTTCCAGTCCTTGTTGACTCAGACAAGGCTCGTCGCGCAACTCTCCGCAGATTGCGCAACGTTGTTTACAACCATCGGGCGGCAGCTTCAGGGCAGCAGCTAACTGATCTCTGGTCAATACAGGTGTCCGCAGCACCGTGACGACCCCGAAGGGTGTTACTCGGTAATCAACTTCAGATCCAGGGAATCTACTCTGAAGCCGCTCAACTACCGTTTGTAGCCCATCCTCAGTTTGCGAAGATGCGGGAATTGTGTCTGTGCTCATACTACTCAGTACCAATTAACGATGTTTTTGACTATATCAGCCGCACTGAACACCGTCAAGTTAGAAAACTGTTAAATCGGTAACAATAACCCTGGAACGGGTAGCTGCTCTAGCGGCAGGTATCTATCGTATTGGGAAACATATCCTTGGAGGACTTGCCGCAAATAAGAGTAACTCGATCGTATCTCCGCGTTAAAGTACTTCCCTTTACTCTCTGCCGTTAGAAGACCATTAACAACAGAGGCTGGAACTGCGGAGTAGAGATAAATCTGCAAGGGGCTGGAGTTAAATACGATGCCGAGTTCCTGCCGCTCCACATCATACGTTAGACAACAGATTGTGCTGGAATCGTACTGCTCTCCCCGCTCTGCAATCAGCAGCGGGTTTGGGATCAGGTGCTTCATCGTAAAATCCAACTCGGTAGTAACACCTTACCGGACAGAATTTGCGTTAGAAAACCTGAATGTGTTTAGTTCATTGAAACTTAATCGAACTGACTCTAAATCTGTCATCACCTTCGCAGGAACTCTACTTCGAGAACACTGCGGCGGATCGAATGGGATCGAGTATCGAGCCTTTGGTTAAGTACTAACATACCAAAAGTTTCGGAAGAGATCAAGTCTAAGGTTTGCGGAAACGCGAACTAACCTTTAGAGATTTTCATCGAAAGAGTTAAGCCTTACTAAATCTTCTAACCCTTAAGGATTTAACTACCTTAGAGTTAGGTTAGTTAGATCTAAGTTAATTAAGTAGGTTCTAGAACTAAAGAATAGAAGGGTAGCATAGATTTCAGTCGGTACTAGCTAGTAAATCTTAAGATTTACTAGTCTGCATTACGCCATTTGGCGGATACAAGACTCAGCGGAATCGGTTAAATTAGAGAAGGTTAAAGCACCGCCAAAGGATACCGTTTCGTAAGCCATCATTCGTAAGGATAGAGGTAATAGTAAGCTAGACGTAGAATTTGATTCCGCACCTACCAGACCGCCGAATGTGAGTGGTTGTAGTTATAGATGCCAAAAACTTTAGTACTTAAAGTGCGGAAACTTGGACACAGCAACGCGTCTAAACTGTTATTTTCTAACGATCTGATTTGATTGGCGGTGCTTTATTTTGGTTCCTTTGGTTTAGATTTACCTGAGTATAGTTCTGAGCGCTCAGAACTATACTCAGTTCCTGTTTCACAAAAAAGCAGGCTTGCGCCTGCCTAGGATCAGTAGGGTTTCAGGGTCTACCAGGAGCGTACCCAACCGCAGTAATAGCTAGTAGCTGCTACCATGCAGCAGCAAACAGCGAAATCACGTAGTACTTTAGCAGCTTTTTTGATGAACTTAAACATGTTGACCTCACTAATTTAGTGTTCTGATGAACTAAGGTAATCCTAACAGAGGGGTGTGCCTGCGTCAAGCTCTCTGAGCGGTCTGGATCAGAAGGCTGATCTCAGAATTTGCACCGAGTACGGATAGCTCTGTACTTGGATGCTCCAATGCCCAGACTCTGAATAGCTCGTCTACGAACGCACGTCCGACTCGATCTACTCCGGTAAAGTCTAGTACGACCTTCTTAAATCGTTCGAGTCGATAGGTGAGTCGCTTAGCCTGGGAGCGGGATATTAAAGCGTTAGAGGTCTGAGCTAATACAACGGGGATTGATGTTTGGGTAAACATAAAATCATCCGTTGACGGTGCGTACTGTGCGAAAAAATCTTCTAGCGGAAGCGTGCAGTTGCGATCGAGCCGCATAGTGACTTTTGTGCCTCTCGTTCTTTTTGTAGGGACTAGTAACCACTTACCGGAGATTTGACCGAACACGTAACGCGACTCAACCAGGAAGGTGTTAAAAATGCGACTGGAGAAGAAAAGACCTTCTCCCGAATGCCGTGCAGGGTCGGTAGTCAAGCCTCCTTTTACTAAATTCAATGCAACAGATACCGGATCGGAGTCCTTTGTTTCAGACTGAAGTTTTTGAAACAGTCCGATACCATCATCTTCGATCATTAATCGGACTTCTGACTCGTCAACAACGATCGAGATACTTACCTCGGTTCCATTCGAGTGATCGTTTGCGTTGTTTAGAATTTCAGTGCATCCGTAATACAGGATCTGCATTGCTTCCGAAGTAACTGACGGTACTAGCGCAGGCTTGATCACGTTATCCCATATCTGATCCTCTCCCTGCGAGAAAGGCAGCGTGAAAGTAACTTCCATGTTTTATCCCTCCATACTTCCTGCACCGTAATTCTGGGGGACAAGGTAGTCCAGAATTTTCTCAGGCGCAACGAAGACAGCCCCCTCGATCGCAGGTAGAAAACCCTGGATGATGCCTTCAATATGTTTTTGCTGTTCTCGAATCTCTACAGTGAAGTATCCGATTCGTTCTGGACGATCTTTGAGTGACCCCAGAAATCCGATCTGGGACATTCCGCTCGAAGGAACTGCGATGCCGATCAACCCATATCCCGGCAACGATAAGGTCGCACCGTTAATGTTGGCTTCATGCATAAATGCCTGGTCTCCTGCCCAAGTACATCTTAGATTCAGGCTGGAAAGGTATTCGATGAGACCGATTCCGGCATAGAAGGTGCGCGGATTGAGTAGCAGTGCGTTTATTGATTGCGGATCAAGATTTATCTGAAATCGATGCTCATTCTGCAACGGGAACGGCAAATCCACTGTCACGATTAACTTCACGTACTCCTCAACCCCAAGGCATTGAGACTCGGTCAGTCCGCAGAACTGCAATTCTCCGCCGTTATCTACCCTCTCCCCTAGAATCACTAACTGTCCCGCAAACAACTCTCCATGAACTGCGCTAAATTCAGGAAGCCTGAGGATCTTCCCCTCCTCATGACAGAGGATGATAATTGAGCGATCGGGGAATCGCCGCGAGACTCGCTCGACTAGTCCGCCTACGATGCCTTGAAAATACTTAAGGCTGTCCAGATCCGATAACTCTTCTGGAAACGGGACTCTTGAGATCCCGTTCGCTTCAGTGACGGTGATTAGATAACCCATAACTACCTCCGTAAAATTATCGACTCAATTCAACACCGATCGTATAAGCTTTCCGCATTGCTTCAGTATTATACTTTGCAAGGCAGCTCTTAAAGCGACTCGCATAGTTAATCCGATCTTTCGTTCCTCCTGATAACTGGGACAAGTAGAACCCGACCACGGAATAAGCTTTGTATACAGAAGGTTCTAAGTTGGAGAACACCGTAGATGAGGTGAATAGGGTACGGTAAGGCTCCCAGCACCGCCAATCTTCTAGCGCTTTTCCAGGAGGTAGATATTCCGGGAACAGTCGGCGGAGGTAGTGACTAAACCCTTCGACCGACATCGGTTTTCGCATCATCCGTTCAAGATCTTGCACATATTGAGTTCGCAGCCAGTCTGCTTCTAGATCCAGAGCGCTGCGGATTTCAGGTAGCTTCTCTAGGACAGAGAGTGTATGGTTGCACCGAACCATACGATCGGTGCTAAGCATTGCAAATCCGTGAGGACGTTCGACCCACAGCAGCGCTGTTAGTGCAGATGTCGCTTCGTGAGATGTCCGAACAACAACAGAGACCGTTAACTCTTCTCCGCCGACGTTCAAGGTGTTATGAGGTGCGTCAAATTTAGTGACAATTTCCTTGCCTTTATCTAGCTCGACGATCGAGCTGAATTTTAGTATGCCTTCATCAAGCAAAGGCTGTGCCCAACTTAATGCTTGGTAGTTCGTCAGTAACTCGTAGCTCGGTTTTACGTAACTGATAGCGGCACCTGTGTCTGTCCGCACGACTTGCACGTAATCTGCGTCCGCATCGTAAGTAAATTTCGGAACCTCGATCGCAATGTATCGAGACCCGGTCTTTCGGTAAAGGATTTCAGTCCCCTGCTGGATCGGAATGGGGGTTAGCTTAACATCCCAGCCCAATACCTGCTCCACAATATCAGACACTTGAGTAAGAGGTTGCTGAGATTTTCTACCTAGTACGCTCCAAACACTCCTTCCTTGGAACGCTGCAAGGCTTTCGGATGTGTTGTCGTACAGCTTAACTGTACGAGAGGGATCACTCGGCAAGATTGCAGCAGCGGCGGCAGATTTACCGCGTCTGCGAGTTTTAACGGGGGATTCCGAAGCGCGATCGGTTAACGACATAAGATCTCCAACTGATATAAGGTGAGATATCCGCGCTGAATCGCTTGCGGGTCGTTAACGAGGGCTTGAGCATATTCCAAGCTTATTTCTTTCATAGAAAACTCTCGACAGTATAGGAACTAGACTTTGTTACGCATCTAACATCTCTTCCTGAAATAAGGAGCTGAGACGCACTCTCTCTTCTATGGACAATTCTCGCACTTGGTACTTCCAATCGAACTCTTCCTGATTGACCCACTGATCCGATTTCCGAATCTCTTGAGTATCGGAAATCCTAAAATTTGCGTATTTACAGTCAGAGCTTCCAGAACTAGGGACTTGATTACCCAGTAGATACTCTAACTCGTAAATTCGAACAAACAATCGCGAATTGTCGGTGGAGATATAGCAGGGACGCTCTCTAACTGCATCACGCACCTTAATAGACTTCTCTCCATGCCCGACGGCTCTTGTTCGCTTAAAATCATAGATCTCACGATAGGTATCGCCGACAGAGAGGATCTCATTATCCTCTATCAGCAACCAGCGAGTACCTAGACAGCTCCCTTCACAGAGGTAATCTCTTACCTCGAACACCCCATCCCCAAGGAAGTAGACTATCCGGTGATTTTCCACCGTACCTTCCTGGAAAATCTCATACCCCGTATGATTACCGATGACTCTTCCTGTAAGTGCGGTTTCGACGGTTATTGTCATGACAATCCTCCTAGTTGTTAGCACTAAACCTTAATCTCCAATACTATCGACAATACCTCTCCACGCTTGATCAGAATCAGCACTTGAGTTAATCATAGTCGCCTTTTCTAGACCATACTCGATCGCCGCATTCAGCGACTCGAAGCAGATACAAGCATAGTGACTAGGAACTCCGATCTTAATTTTCCAATATTTCCCTTCCTGAACTCCTTCGATAATTTTTGAAGAGGATCCTGCGGGAGGAATCGGATCGCATTTTGTATGGATGTAGAAGTGATCGACGCAGTAAACAGCTCCGGCTAGAGTATCTAACATCTCCTCAGTCCATCGCAGTGCCGTCATATTTGCGCCTCGATTAGTTTTCTTAAAACACTTTTTTCGGGAATATTGACTCGCGTGTAGAGTTTAGAGTGTCCCTTTTGAACCGTTTCAAAATAGAATCCCCCACGTCGGGCTGCTTGCAATAATTGCGTCAGTGTTTGTTTACTGACTTGCAGCACCTCCGCAATATCGGCAGTAGTCATTGGCTCGTCTACTCCAGCTAGAAGATATAAAGCTTGCAGGATGCGCGTATAAGCTGGATCAGTTTGAGACCGCATCGCTAAGAGTTGATATTCGCGATCGCTGACGGTGCTTATATTTCGATAACCCTGTAGGATTCCTCCCCACTGCATCGCTCGATCGTAAAATGCCTTATCCATAGTTAACTAGCTGAAAATTTCCATATGGAGATACCGCAACGATAGGATCGGCTGCAAAAGCATCCCAGTCAGCTGTAATGATTCGCGCAATCTGTAGACCTGTTAGAAAACGAGCAAATCGATTACCCCACACTCCTCCCCAAGCAGCCCAATTAACTGTCCAATCATTATACTCAGCCGAAGTATGCAGTTGACCCATCGACACGATCGGCGTTAAGCCGATTTGAATCTGAACATGTCGCGAATACGGCAGGACTTCAACAGTAAGACATAGCGAATCATCGATATGTCTCCCAACTTCTCGAAAAATAGTACGACCTTTAGATGTTATCGCAACCATAATTAATCCCTCAATGACGCTAGGAACCGCTTGACCGCTGGATCGTTGCTTGCTGCATATTCAATCGCTAAACCTTCTAGATCCGTTCCTTCATGGATCAAATCATTCTCTAGCAACCATCTTAATAAAGGTACTGCGTGCTGATACTCTGCAAGCACGCGACACGCGGTTTCCTTATACAGAGGAACATAGGTTACCTTGAAAGATCGATCTGGTCGCGCTTCTATTTCAACCCCAGCTGCGGCAGCGAGGCTCTTTACATCCGAGAACCATAACGTACCGCTGTACTGATACACATCGTTAACTCGAATTCCTGATTGGAAAAACGTTAGTTTATTTGCGTTTGTTAGCTTTGTCATGGGTCTTGCTCTAATCTGCTCTAGCTAATCTTGTCTTCCATCACAATCGCACAGCCAGCAGAATTTCCGTTGATATCCCTGAAGTTCGAGAGCAAATCACTAGGATCACGCCTTAACTCTGCCGCATACTTCTCTAAAATTCTCGCGACTTCGTACCCTGGCAGCTGCTCAAAAGCCGCATTATCCAACCTAATCTCGATCAGTAGTTTAGACATCAGTTATCCTTCCCATTAAATAAAGTTAACGTTTTTTTCGATACGGTGACGTTAATGTCCCAAACAGTCCGTATATCACCTCTCCACTTATCCGAAACCAAGGAGATCGCTCAATCGATAACTCGCTTGCCGATGCTATTCTCTTGATTTGGATCGCAGAGAGTGCGATCGCTCTCCAATTCTTCTAGCAATGCCTGAGTAAACTGATTCATTTCCCTATTTCCTCGATCATGGTTTCAGTAGACTTAAACTCGTACCCTCTCATCTCCATGCATGACATCCATCGAGCCAACTGCCCAACCGTATCTGATTGCTGCTCCCCTTGAGTTTGGAGGTTAAACGCATCGCAGTAAAACTCCCCGTCTGCGTACTTAACTACTCCCTCAGCAAATCCGTTTCTCTGAATAAAGTAGACTGTAGAATCTGTATCTGTGTCCATGAATCTTCCTGCAACTTACTTAGTTCTAATCCCTAAATAAGGGATTGTCAATCACTACGGCTTACACCACTCCGGGATCTCAATTCGCCGGAACGGAGTAGGCGGATCAAACTGCTGAATATGGCACTTAATGACACTCAGTGATACAACGTCCTGAGATCGTCTTAACCATTTTTTCGCCTCAGAAATCTCAGACTGCGCAAATCCAAGATCCCATAATCTAAACATGCCTCCATCAGGACACAGTTCATAAGTGTAGGGAACTCTTTGAGGTGATACGTCAGGAGTCCAAAGACTGACTGCGCCCGTATAGAGATGTTTTTCATCCTTGCCGAGAAACCCCTCGAAACTCTCGTACAGCTGTCCCCATTCATCTGAACTTGGAGGGTCGCTATATCCGATCGTTGTGACCCATGCCTGCACGCCAAGATCTACTAGTCGGCTACATGTTACTAAGTAAAATGAATCAGGCATGATGTTTTACACCTCATCTAGATCTAGAATAAAATTTCCGTCCTCATCCAGTACCTCTAAATACTCATCCCTGTAGATAAGCATTAGCGGATAGCGTCGATCCTTACAGTTAACCGGAATGTATAGATCCAGCGGATCGTCATTCCCCTGTAAGTAGATTTGGTAGTTGGTGACGTATAAAGACCCGTCTATGCTTTGATCAATCTCGAATGGATTATTATCGAACTCTTCCCGCAATTCGTAACCGTTGGTATTACCGTCTAGAATCGCGATCGAGAGCTTGCCTAAACAGTTCAACAGCTTAGCCTCGTTGAAAAAATCACGCGGAACGACTCGAACATATGTCATAGTAAACCCTTACTTAGCTAGAACAATCAATTTGTCATGTGCTGGAAGCTCAGACAGCAGTAAATCAGTATCGAGCAATGTTAACCAGTTCGATCCCAGTGTTACGAGAACTCCATCATCTCTGCCTATCAACTCGGTCGCATAATCTAGCCTGATATTAACTTGATCCACGTACCCCTTCAGTATTTCCGAGTACTTCCCGTACAGGCTAACATAATGCCGATCGAGAGTCGGTCTATCCGAAGTTAGCCGAGGGGTTGCAATATAGTGCCAACCATAGGGTACGGATTTAGATGTACCCTCAGGATTTGCAACCCAGGTTAGCTCCTTAAACAGTTCCGTAATGCTTTTAACTTCGGGAAACACGACTGGAAAAAGCAGGAACGTATGCGGGTAAGCCTTCCAAGTCGTGTAATAATCACCGTACCAAGATTGCTTATTCTTGAGCCTGGTTCCAAGTTCCCCTTGACTCTCACAAAAATCATCCCAAGACTCGGAAGCAGCGATCGCATCTTTACGACTTTCAAACCACTCAAGCATCTGCTGATTCATATCATTCTCTCCTCTACTAGAACTTGGAAACAATCGTTAGAGACATGAAGCGACTAATCAGTCGCGCAAGTTCCTGACGAGTAACCGTTAGCTGCGGATGCAGGAAAACTTCACGCTTTAGACCTTCAATACATGAAACACAATTCGGCATACTGCTAGATTCGTACACACCTAACATAGGCTTGCCGAGATAAAAGAATTCGGTAAAGCTTGAAGCATTTCCATCTTTATCGTTCGGGCAGTGCAGCCGCAAGACCATGTCAAAGTTCAGGTAACGGATCTGATCGTATAATTCCCCATGTCGGCAATAGGTACGGGGAATCGTTTGAACCACTTTCTTCAACGCGTCCATATGAATTCTCTCTTAGTAAAGCTTAAAAAACGTTAACTCACCGTATTTCCACAACCAGGCAATCTCATTAACGACTAGGTAATCGTCGAAATACCATAAATCTGTAGGCTCTGCTTGATCTTCCGCAAGCCTTGAATAGATACAAGGTGCCTCTGACATATGCCCGAACTGATCAGCCGTTCCGAAACCATAATCCGAGTTAGAAGATATATCCTCTAACAGCTCTGCTAAAGTCGGTTTCTCTTCTGTTGTAAATTCTTCTATCGCAGCAGGCTTAAGCACTAGCTTGATATTTCCGTTATCTTGCAGCCTGAATTCGATGTATTTTCCTGCGGGCATTTGAGGAGTCGTAAGTTGCTTAAACTCTCGAACGCGATCGTGCAGTGTCCGCAATCCCTCGCAAAACGCCTTCAGATCGTCAATCTCTGACAAGGTATGTAGTTTTGCTTCTAAAGTGTTTCCGTAGCAGTTAACTTTGCGATTCTGAAACTCATCGATTCCAACATATCCCGCAGATCGACCGCATCGAGAGAAACCAAAATCAGATAGCTCTGTCATCAGATCGTTGAACGCTTCGATCGCCTGATAACTAGCAGCACGATAATTTTTTGCATTTATCGCAAAGATATCATCTGAACGACTAGAGTAGTAACCGCTATAGACCTGTAAAGTGCTCAGTACTTGCTCAGCTTCCCGATACGCGATCGTTAACTGTTTATCTATCTCCCTAGTTACGGTATTTACAATCACTAGATCTGCGGGGATATCTTTAATTTCTTCACCATACACGCAGCTAACTGAAACCGCGTATAGATCCTTATCTGCGTTAATTTCGCAGACATATTTCCACCCTAACGATTCTGATAGGGATTCTTCATCGACTATCTCAATTTCTGTCCGCTGCAATTTCTCAAGTAATTCGTCATTCGTCATTGTTCTATCTCCTAATCTTTTTCAGTTCTAATCCCTTATCTAGGGATTGTCAATGGTCAGCTAGAAAATCGTTACTCTAGCAAAAATACATGCTCAAATGCAGACCAAGTGCAATACACGCATTTCTTTCCTTGGTAGGCACTACGGCTAAACGACACATGGCAGTCAGTATCTAGCCGTAACTTTGCTCTAGGCTCATATCCTAGATCTTGGGATAGCTTATTGTATTGCTCAGTACCGATCGCCTTCTTAAAAGATTTGGCTGTTATATCTTTGCTGTCCTCCACCATCTCAGAAATTGAGTCACCGTCAAGGATCGAGCAATCACCGATATAAGTCACTGTATTCACTTTTCAGCCTCTTGCACTAAGATAATGTTCGTGTAGTCGATAGATGCTCTCCAGATATCCGTCTGATTCTTATCCCATAGGATCGGCGTTCCTTTGAATTCTACTGATACGAACTCATCCCTAGTAAACCCGCCTGACTGAACTGCGGAACAGTGGACTTTTCTTACAGTCGCCTCCATTCCGTGATATAACCACTGTTCGGGATATTCGCACGATTGTCCAGTATAGGATCGTGAGTAGTTCGCCTCTACCTTTGATTTAACTTGAATCACGTCTCCGATTTTTAGATGTTTTCTAAGATAGTCAGGGGAACGATCGCACCAATGATGTAGGATTTGGTAGTCAGGTAACAGACTCTCTATCAGTTGCTTTGTTTCCTTATTCGCAGTAAAGCATAGAACCTGACACTGATTAGACCATCCGAATAAGTTAGCTAGTCGAATTTGCTGGGCGTTACTTGCCTTCAATACAGATCGTGATTTTTCGATATCTACAGATCCCTCACGATTCCAACACATATCTAAGTAGTACCTCATTTTTAATCCTCCGTATAGGCTTGCTTGACTCTCAGCAGTAGATCATAACAGTCGATATAATCCTCCGATCCTTGATAACTTCCCCGATCTTGATCTAGTTCCTCCCACAATCCGATCCCGTGCCCTAAGGCACTGCCTACCATAAGGTAGTAGATTGACTCAGGATTAACGCTCTGGAAGCACTGCTCTAGGGAATATTCAGATCCCCACTGAGACACGAAATTATTCACAATCTCAGTGAGCTTGATCGAGGCTTGCTGTAATTCCGCAGAATAGTCAATACCTAGATGATCAAGCTGACATTTCCAAGTTTTGATGCTATCTTGCTGTGCCTCATAGAAATCATTATGCGGAATGCCCAGTAACGGACTTTCAGGATCGTTTGAATTGAATTCGTTTGAAAAATTTCCTTCGATTAACCACAAAGCAGCATACTCGAATCCTGAATCACTAAGTTCTCTTAGTTCCGATTCGCGATAGATCCTTGTGCCGTTTTCTTGCACGATAAACCAAAATCCGAAGTTGCTATAGATTTGATCCTCCGGGCATTCAGAAGATCGGGCATGAAGGATTTGAGCATCGATCGCGTCTCTAGCAACCTCTCGGATCTGCGAGCTGAACTCGCCTGACTTGACACGATCGCGCAATAGCCCAGAGATATCACCTATCTCGTAAATCTCATGCCTTAGAGTATCGCTCAGCGAATCTGTCCAAGCATCGATCATTTCGTCATTGATACTTTCTAGCTTCAGATCGTAAAGATCTACTACTGAGGTAGAGAGTAATCCTCTAGTGTCCGTGACTGAATCCCATTGAGCAAGCTTATCGAATGCAACGCGTAGATAGGCCATAGTTGAAAATCCCAGGTTTATTAGGTAAGAGAGACTACGCGGATCTCTACAGATCGAAGTACTTCAGATTTAGGGTTTTCTAACTCCCATTCAAACCCTTTAGTTACTACTGAAACAGTGTCACCTTTAATCCGCTTTGTTCTTAGAAATTTTGCTGCTAGGTCTCTAGCCTCTAGATAGCTGACATCGGTCTGAGTAAAGGCATAGGATGATCCTCCTTCTGTATGATGCCAAACACAGTAGCGATAATTTTCATAGTACGAGAATCTAAGATCTTGACTTTTAACCACACTTACCTCTATCGGCTTTTACGTAATTGACGATAACCTCGATCGAGTCATAAACCCGATCCCATTCAGCACATAAAGCGGTTTCAGCTAGAGATTCGATCGAGCTTTGCAGCATTGTTATCTCGGAAGTATCGAGCACTCCTAACCGTGCATCACGCTCAATCTTATCGATAAAACCTCGCATTGTCCGCAAAGTTGTAAAAAACTGCTTTTCAGCCTGATCTGGATGAATTGTAAATCCGTTTTGCTTAGCATACTCGGTACGAGGATCTAAATCAGATTCACCCATAATTACTACTCCGAAACAGCTAGAGGATCATTGCATTTCAAATTACTATCAGGATCATGTCGCAACCATTCACAAGCCTTATCGGCATAGTGATCACCGATCGCGATCCAATCAGATGTAGAGGCATACCTGATCAATCTTGCCGCGTAATTCACACCATATTCCCGGCAATACATCGCCGCAAATTTATGCTCATCTCGGATTAACCAAAATCGGAACACGTCAGCACGGGTGATCTGAGACCGAGACTCCCGATCCTCAGCATTCGACTCTGATGCTAGATAGATCGCATACTCTAGCAGTTTCTGATCGTTATCGATCGTTAAGGTGATCATCTCAAATGCAGTTATCATCTTTGTTACTCCTGTGTTACTTGCTCGATCAGTTCAACCTCTCGATTAAGGCTATCTCGAAACGCTTCGATAATATAATCCTTAATATCATTCACATTCTTGCCTGACACCTTCAGATTGAAACCGTAAGCAAGACTAGGCGTTACGGTAATCCGATGACTTGACCACTCGGTATACATTCCCTCTTTCATGTGATGAAAAGCAGTATGAAACACTAGCTTCTCTTCCGTAGAATCGTTGATATCGATCTGAGTGCCGTTATCAAACCCAGATCCGCTAGGTAAATGTGTTTTACATAGTTGATATAGTGCTTCTAGATGCTTCTCTCTCCATGCGTAATTACCTGTCTTAACACATGCCTGATATGCAGAGACAACCATTGCGATTTTCTTGAAAACTTGAGTTTTGATCTGATCTGACATCGTAAATACTCCGTACTAGGTGGAAGGTGAGTTAGCTGTTAGAAAACTGTATGACGTAACGATATCGCTTTTCTGACCATCGAATCAACTCAGTAAGTTGATTAATTAATTCCTGCTTTTCAGTATCCGCTAAAACACCTATCGGCTCTTTACGTCTTAACGCGTCCGACTCTTGCCGATTAAAATCTCTATAATCATTGTCCCAATATTCGATCCAATCGCTATCAAAAGTCGGAACGTAGAAAGTAAAAAGATAGTCGGGTTTGCTGCGAATAAATTTCCCGTCTATAATCGATACCCAATTAGTACGGGCAATAAATAGCTCTGTCGATACTGTAGGGAGTTGGAAGATCTCATTACTGACTAGATCCCGCTTAAGTCCGCTAGCTTTGTAGCTTGCGTTGATACGATCGCAAACTAAATCAATCAATCCTTGAATGTCGTTAGTACTGTCCATATGATTTGCTGCAATGATTAGGTGATTTCATACTAGCTAGTAGTTCAACGAAACTTTATGTTTCCGCATATTTTCGGTTACTAGGATTAAAGCCTAGTAGCTTAGCTGCATTGTTCCCAGTGATGGGATGCTCAGAAATACCTTTTCCGTACTGTGTCGCATCATTCAACCTTCTTAGGAGGTTATCTGAGCTTAGATACTCGTCAAAAGTTACTTCTGATGAAATCCCGGTGGATTTATATACGGGAAGCATAAGATCGCGATCGCTCAGATCGGAACTGCTGATAGAGAAAGCTTGCACCCAATATTTTGATGTTGCATCTGATCCACAACTATCTTCTAGGTTCACAAGTTCCCAGACTTCAAAACATACGTAAGGATCATCCAGAGAGCTATCACATCGGAAATACTTAGCGCCGTAATCTAGCTCATTTACATCTCCTGATAATTTGTAGATCCGGTTAGGCTTAATCATTGTTATCACTCCAATACCAAGACATCAGCGAATACTCAACCTCATCATGTAAGGTTAGCGTGTAGGGCTTATTCTCGGAATCAAGTTCCTTAATTTCGATCCCGTTACGCTCAAAGTACTTCTCATAGGTACTACGGTAAGGATGTCCGACTTCCCAGATAGAAGAGTAATGGGTGCTAGTGTCGTTATCGATCCGCGTGTAGAAAGACACTACATTGTTTTGATGGTAGATGACAAAACAATCATTTTCAGCACTATCGATCGCAACTACCGCATGATTTGGATAACCCAAACTATCTAGATCTTCTGCTAGCTCCATAACAACGGTTAGCGGATCTAACGTACAACTAACCGTGTGACATCCAAACGGACACATCCATAAACGACGACCGCCGTTATCGCAATTTCTCATCCTCTCTGCAATTTCCCAGATACGATCGCTTAGCTGATCTTTGCTTCTCAGTTTATGCCGTGCTAATCGACGCTTATAAAGATCGTGTTCAAAATCTTTTGAACACGATCCACCAATACTGACCTTATACCATTGACTAGCTGAGATTTCCGCTAGCGTGATAGCTAAATCCTCATGTGACATCAGATCTAGATTCTGCCTAGCATTCTCGCAAGCTTCATAACTATGTGACCATTCCCAGACCATCGTTTAACCTCCTACTTAGTCTTGATACATTTCCTTGTCACGTTCTAGCAGATCTGCCCATTGACTAGCAAAATCTTCTAGCCTGTATCCGCAGTTTCTTAGATGCTGCAAATCACTAGCTGAATTACTAAGAGATCTCGGATAGGTTGCAACTGTCCAACAATGTCTAAGCTTTGCTTTCCAGTGCTTCCCAAAAAACGACTGAGCACTAGCAAGCGATCTTAACTCTTGATCAGTCGGTTGATATCGTTCCATAGCTACCACTCCAATTGATCATGAATTTGAGATAACATCTCAACAGTGATCCACACCACTTGCGATGATGTATAGCTATCTCGAATTCGCTTGAAAAACTCGATTCTCGCATCATTTAGCGATAACCCGTCATAGTAATCCCCTGCAAATAGTTCCTCAGTCTTAGCATTGTATTTGTAACTAACGAATTTGCTACCCGTAAAAATCAATGCAGCGAATAGATGTGAATCATCTGGATGTAGGGAGATTTTAACGAGTAGGATCGCGTTACCTCCGATATGTCTGATCGTATTTTGCAGATGATCGAATTGATCATCGTTCAGTCTTGTATCATGTGAGAATTGCATAGTCTTTTCCGGTAAGGTTTACAGAGTGATGGATAGGTAAGTAAGCTTTTCAAGCCTTGTGACAATCTCGCTTAATCGTTCAGAACTTTTGATCATGATCTGCGATTTACTATCGTAGAGACAAGCTTGCTTCCCTGTCGCAAGAACCATGTAATCGGTAAAGAGAACTTGCTTATTGATCGCAGCAATCTTTTCTAGCGTGATCGTATCTTGATCCGTACTGCTGGGATCATAGTCTTGATACAATTCGATCCGGTAGAGGATAGCCTCTAGACAACTGCGATCGATTGCTTCAATCACAGTATTTCCAACACGATCCCTCACTTCCATAAACTCCCCGCTTTGATTCAAGAGAGTTCCAACAGATGCAACCGTCCACACTCCAAACGCTAAACGCTCAAACTCAAGACCGGGTAGAAAATCGAGATTATCAGACTCAATGCAGATATTCGGGAAAACGTCCTTGAGACTGAAGATCACACCCTTCTTATCGCCTTCATCGCGATCTGTACCTCCGATCCAATCACATCTAAATAATGGGCGATCATCAATTAGAAAACTACGGACTTTCCAGAACGCGTTCCAATACTCAAACTCAACACCGATCAAGGAACTCGGATCAAATTTCTTAGTCATAATAGAAAACCTGTTCTAGTGTGTAGATTAATCCCTTATTTAGGGATTGTCAATACTTACAGCAATCCTACTGCTTGTCTCAGTTCAAATCTACGTTCGTAGTGAGTTAGATTCTCATCCAGAATTGCGCGATTCACTGCATCAGGAGAATTGTAGAACCGAAACATCGCTCTACAGATTTCAATCTGACTCTCTACTAAACTTTGATCAAGTGCCATACGCACTTGCGCGGGATCTGTGTACTGGGAAGCTTGCTCGATTAGAGTATCGATCGGAGTGAATGTCATAACTCAGAACCCTCTAACGCTTTTAACTCTTGTTCAGCATCTTTCAGATCTTGCGTTAGATGCTGTAATTGTCGCATATCGTTTAATGCAAATTCCTTTGCAACATCAGTCGGATGGCTCACAAAATATGCGGCATTCTCGTACACTCTCAGCATCGCAGTTTCAATACGGCGATGTAGACTTGCGATCTTATCTTGAAGATCAGCCCGGTTAGACATAGCAACCTCACTACTGAACTACGATACTGATATCTAGTGGAACTATCAAGACTATGGAATCAAGATCGAAACGTGGTTAGTTAAACTTCTGCCCAATGCAGCCTATGGATCGTTTTCTTGATTCTTCACTCGATCCTTACTAGATATCAGTAGGATAGTTAGAAGTAAGAGGGATCTGTATTTGCTAGGTACAGATCCCCGGTAAACACACTGTCCTTGCTACCACTAAACACAACCGTGGATGAATTGGATAGAGCATAGCTCTATCACTAGTTAACTTGATAACGATAGCAGATGGAACCGTTAACTAGTACTAAGGCTGTGTAGCGATGCAAGCGGGAATGCTATTTATACTATTTAGTTTTCATGGTTCTACTTATATGAGACTCTATGCCGATCAAGTTACCTCTACCGTAATAATTCAACCTTGTTTACCGTGCGATCGTTCCTACTGATTACCTAATCACGGAATAGATCCACAGATGTAAGGGAATTACAAATGTATCGGATATTAGACTGGATGAGACTCTATAGTTACTTGGGTAAGGGAGTCTTGAAGGATTCCTTAAGTATAAAAGTACCAAAGGAAACGGGACTCCTAACCTTACTTGAGATTAAGTAAGGTCTCACTAGAGGTAAGGTGAGTTTTGAACTCGTTTCCTTTTCCTCTATGTCACTATAATAGCTGCGATCGCTGAGTGTATCATCAGTGAATATACGGATCTTACCTTACCTCTAGTGTATCCTCACTTTACCTAAGGTAAGCATGTCTTGTCTTCTCATTCCCGTTCTCATTCCCGTTGTAAATAGTGTTGTTTTTACGTGCATTATTAAATAACTTAGTCCAGCTTAGTCCGTATCTAGTCCAGTGTTCGCGATCGCAGTTAATGACCTCTACAATCCTTACACAGTATACGTTACAGCACCTTATGATTTTAGGTATTCTGCGGACTAAGCAGAAGTTCAACACATGCGATTCTGCGATCGCGGTTCCTCACCCCCTACGATCTGCCCCCCTTCACTTTACCTTAAGTGAAATCTGTGGAAGGTACATTCGCACTTATCGATCGCGGTCAGTATGCATGATGTACGTACTATCTATACCCAGACACTGGTAATTCAAACTGTGCGATCGCAAACAGTATGTATCCTTATAGTTTGAATACTAATTATCCGCATATAAACCATTCGTATACTTATATTACATACGTAGACTGTTTGAATACATACAATACGTATACGTACCATTAACCGGGCTTAACAACCCTTCAACATTTATCCCCTATCCACACCATTGCCTCACATCACCTATCCCCTACAGCCTTACTTATCTCACTTAGATCTCACAGGACATCTAAGTCCCATCCCCTATATCAGCCAGGATAAGTTTACTTATCGATCGCTCGTCTGCTGAACTGTTATCGATGTTCTTAATAAACTGCATAACTCTGAACGAGTAAGTGCTGGTAATGTGTTCTTTACCGGGCAAAGAGCAGCTACTAGAATGTTCACCCGGTAAATAGAGAGTTAGGAACGAAACAATGCAAGTAAGGGTACATTACGGTAAATTATTCCGTACAGCGCTAGTTGTATTAGCACTAGCGCTGATCTTCAGTCAAGAAGGGTGGTTTATTCTCATCGGATCTGGTCTTACCTTTGGAGTCTTCATTTACG
>NZ_JBOFLP010000046.1:0-13756 GCF_051657925.1 Chroococcidiopsis sp. | reverse complement strand
GCCTTGCCTTCTGCAACGACTAATCCAATTTCTGGCAACAGTTCTTCTCCGTCACCTAAAGCAATAAAATCAAAAAAATCAGCATAGGGTTCGGGGTTTGATGTTGCCGTCTGCCCGCCCGCAAAAATGAGTGGGTAATTGGTAATTGGTATTTGGTAATTGGTATTTGAGTGGCGAGTGGCGCGTGGTTTTTCTCCCTCAGCTCCCTCAGCTCTTTCACGCCAAGTCAGAGGAATACCAGCTAAATCCAACATTTCTAAAATATTGGTAGCTCCTAACTCGTAACTGAGGTTGAAGCCTAAAATATCAAATTCTGTTAACGATCTTCTCGATTCAACAGCAAATAAGGGCGTATGCGTCTCGCGTAGCTTTGCTGCCAGGTCGGGAGCTGGGAGGTAGGCGCGATCGCACATTTGGCGGGGCTGTGCATTCAAAATATTGTACAGAATGACGTGCCCTAGATTAGATGCACCAACTTCATACAACTCAGGATATGTCAGTACCCAGCGTACATCTGCCGATTGCCAATTCTTTCGTATAGCTCCCAGCTCGTTACCTAAGTAGCGAGCTGGACGTTGAATTTCAGCCGTTAGTAATGTTTCTACTGCAACTGCCACTTTACGCCTCTCGTGCCAATCCCTGATTTATCACTCTAAAGCTAGCATCAATCGGCGATCGCGTCTGGAAGAACAGTACTTGCTGCTGCGAAACATCAGACAGTCATATATCAAATAGTCATAAATTGTTCGCACCTAGCTTCACGCTAAGCTGCTGTAACCTCTACAGGTGTATCTAAAATTTCAAATACGCTATCTAGTTGAGTCAACTCAAAGATAATCCGAATTGAAGGTGCAACCGAGCAAAGGTGGAAACTTTTTCCGAGCGATTGCGCCACTCTCAATCCATGAACTAATACCATCAAACCGGCACTATCCATCGACTCTACTTGTTCTAGATTGACGACAACACGGTCGTGCGTTGCCTGTGTAACTTCTGCGGTCAGGTATCGCTGAAAGTCAGCGGCATTCGCTGCATTAAAGTGACCGTTAGGGCGAATTACTGTAGCTCTAGGAGCAGTCATTGTTTGCATCATTAACGCTTCCGTGCAAATTGGTGAAATCGAATTGGATTAAATTGAATAGGGTGAAATCGAAATTAAATGAAATCAAATGGGTCTATGATATGAGGTTTTTTTCCTTTTGTCTTGCTTTTTCTATTTGGCTCTTTGTTGCTTAAATCTTAAATATTTATTAAATCATTCATTGTGATTCCAAGCTACCAGCGTTCATTCTAAAAAAAAAGTATTTAACTATACCAACGAGAACATCTTCATCAATTATTTACATAGCATTCGATTGATTCAAATTAGAGAGTGAAATTCGTACCAATAGAACACCAGTCAGCGTAATTTTCCTACTGATTAACCAATTTCACGTGCAAAATAATCTTTTGCCAAGCGATCTCGTGCAGTAGGACTGACTTTTGCTGACTTTTTATTGAGGTCAATCTCTCGTGCATAGCCAGGTTAAATGATTTCTAGATTCTACGATACTGGCATGATACATCAACATCTACCAGATGGTAGAAACCGAGAAGAGCAAGCAGTTTGACTTGATTTTTCTAGTTTGTGTGACTGAGTATACAGTTGAGTTTAACTCATAGATAGATAGCTTGAGATCCATAATGGTCAATCGTCAGTAGATACTAGTTTAAAGGGTAAATCCCCGCGATCGAAAATCAAGACAATTTGTTCCTCAAATACATATTAATTTTTGATAATTTCGATCCTGAAACATCAGAATTATGAATGTTATTGACCGTAAAGATCGCATTCTGATAATTCGATCTGATTTGCAAAAGACTTATGCAGCAGCCGATCGCCAATTCTAAGCCATGAGAAATTAACGATAACAACCAAGTTCCCATCGATCGTTAGAAATTACTATAGATTGCATCAGAAATCCAAATGGAAATATTAGAAATTTTTGAGCAGCAGACAGCGAGTGGCAACCAGCGATCGGTTTTCAACAACCAACAACTGCCAACCGCTTCACTTCTCGTTGAGCAGCAAAGCCTGTTGAATGAATTGATGCAATCGTTTGAAGGCAACCGGATCGTTCTCTAATGGCGGTTCCCAAGCCGACAGTTGCATCAGCAACGGTATGACCTCAGTATCAATTGCAGGACGGAATAAAGAGGGAGGACAGAGAAGATCGGCTCCAGAACGGAGGTCTAGTAGTGTTGGTGAGATCGATAGCTGCTCATCGTCAAAAAATTCCACGAGTAGTAAAGGTCGAAACCACCCAATTTGGCGCGATTCCACTACTTGAATGACTTCAGCATATAGGTGAGTAGCTTGATGGGTTGTACAAACGATTTGTCGCGGTTGAAAGTCACATATAGAGTTCGTCACAGCTCGCCTCCAGTTCTTCAGCCATGTGCGATCGCTACGGTCGTTGGATATCGATGCTATAAATATTTAATAAGTTAATCAGTTTCAATCGAGATTTAAACCAAAAGTCGTTAGTCAGAACAAGAGGAGTAAGCAGTGTCCGTCGAAACCCTGGAGCAGCGTTCAACAGTTCGTAAACTCGCACCTCGGTATCGCGTGTTGCTTCATAATGATGACTTTAATCCTATGGAGCATGTGGTGCAGGTATTGATGCAGACTGTACCCAGCCTCACCCAACCACAAGCAGTAGATATTATGATGGAAGCCCATACAAATGGCATCGCTTTAGTCATTACCTGCGCTCAAGAACACGCCGAGTTTTACTGTGAAACCCTCAAAAATCATGGTTTGACCAGTACGATTGAGCCAGATGAGTAAATAGGAAGTCATAAGGAGTAAGTCGTAAGTGTAGAATCTCTTACCACTTACTACTCCCCACTCACTACTCACTACTTGCTAATTGTTAAAATTCAATTTTGCCAGAATAGCCCTCTACCCAGCCCCCTTGAGGCTGGTCATTTTTATCTTAGTACTGCTGCTACTATGGTTGCCTGTAGCTGCACCGATTCATTGGTGGGTGGATGATAAAAACTTAGTGAATATTCTCACCTTGCCGTTGCTGTATGGAATATTTACTATCCTGTTACGGCTGTGGGGAAAGTCTATCTATCGTCAGCCACGCGTGTTACAAGAATATGGTTTGGTTACAACTAGGCAGAATAGGCAGGAGCTACTGATAGGATTGGGGCTTGGGGTCGCTAGTGTTTTGAGTTTATTTTTGCTAGAAGGATGGTTGGGTTGGCTATGGTGGCGACAACCCTCTATTTTTTTATGGCGATTTGTCGTTGAAGGGTTAATCGTTGCTCTGGCTTATGGTTTTGCGGAAGAGTTACTTTTCCGGGGATGGCTGTTAGATGAGTTACAGCGAGATTACCATCCTCGGACAGCGCTCTGGACGAATGCTTGCATATTTGCCGCACTGCACTTTATTAAACCACTAGCAGAAATTCGTCGAACCCTGCTGCAATTTCCAGCTTTGGTGTTGTTAGGTTTAACTCTTGTATGGGCAAAACGCTGTGGCAAAGGTCGTTTGGGTTTACCAATTGGTCTTCATGCTGGGTTAATTTGGGGTTATTACGCAATTAATGTCGGGCAAATGGTGCAATATAACGATCGCGTCCCAGAATGGTTAACTGGTATCGATCGCAATCCTCTCGCTGGTGGAATGGGAATGTTGTTTTTAGGCGCGATCGCCTTAGGTGTGAGAAGATTTAGCCACAGATCGCGTTAATCGTTCTTCTCGTAGGCGCGAGCGCCTTGATATCCCTTTATAAAGTCCCAAGTTGTCCGGCATCAACCACGGCTTTTCTTTTGCTCGGCTCGTTGTCTTTTTTCTAATAAGCGTTGCTGAATTTCTTGACTAGCAAACAAGTTATTCACTTCGCGAAAAACTCGTTCGACGCGCTCATCATGTGTTGGTAAATTAAAGCAAGCTTGTAAATGTTGCTTTTGACTAGTCAGGATTCGAGGTTGTGGCGGGAATTCTGGAAACATAAGACGGCTCTGTATTTCTGTTTGAATACAGAATAAACATTACACCCAATAACAACATTGCCACTACCTCCATAAGAATAAGAGTTCCTCTACCTAAAGAGTAGTTAGAGATAGTAGAATTCCGACTTACGACTTACAAGCAAGCGCTTAATTCTGAATTCTTATCCTAGTCCTTAGTTTTTGGAAAATTGTTGTTGGCTGTCCGACTATGACCTCAAAATGAGCGCGCAAGCGGCGGGGAATGAGTAACAACAGGTAAGCCGCAATAAGTGTCATCACAGTTTGGCGCGGTGATTCTAGAACGATCCGCCAATAGGAAGCTATGGCTTGATGCATCAATTGAACCGCGATCGCATCGGACTTCCAGCGAATAGCACTCCGAGCTAAGTAACGTAGATGATAAGCTCTAATCACAGCCTCCCAATTCGGATCTAGTGGGGTTCCATAAGTACGAAGTTTGGCAATTAATTGTTCTCCTGCTGCCAATTGTCGATCTAATTGAGCTGAGAGTCCGCTAGAGTGAACGCGATATAAAGTTAAAGCTTCGGGAATTCCTTCAATTTGCCATTTGGTTTGCAATAAGATTCGCAACCACAGATCGACATCGCCGCCAGAATCACGAAATTGTTCGTCAAAGTAGCAGTCTAGCGTGTCGTGTCGGTTGTCTGAATATTGGCGGGGTGAAAATGCGATCGCGGCAAAGACTTCCCGTCTGACGACAGCAGCCGAACCGTTACCTACAGGATTACACCGCATTAGATATGAGGGGGTAATTCCCTTAAGTTTCGGTGTTTGATACGAGCCTAAAAATTTACCTGCTTCGTCAATAAAAGCAGAACGGCTGAAACTAACTCCAACTTCTGCGGAATTAGCGAGATGATTGACGTGATGCTCTAATTTATCCCGTCGCCATAAATCATCGCCATCGATAAATGCTAAATAATCTCCTAGTGCTTGCCGAATACCTGCGTTTCTCGCTCCTGGCAAGCCACTATTTTGTTGGCGGATAATTCTAATTCTTGAGTCGTTGAATTGCTGACAAATTTCTATACTCTTATCTGGAGAACCATCGTCAATTAGCAATACTTCAATATGATGGTATGTCTGTGATAAGACAGACTCTAATGTCGCAGCGATATATTTTTCGCTATTGTAAATTAAAACAATTACTGAAACTAATTTCATTCATTCAGCAATCCTAGATAAGGTTGGTTGACGGTTGATAGTAAACGCTACACTCCGTGAAGACAGTTATTAGTAGAAAGTGGCGAGTGGTGAGTGGTACGTGACTTCTTCTGACTTGTGACGTTTGACTTGTCTTGCTTCCTCAGCTTTCTTCTCCACCTTGCTTCTTGTGGCTCTCTCCTCACCTCTCATATGTTTATGAGTCTGACTTGATGCTAGAACCTTTTTCACTGCTTGAATGACATCTAATTCATCTTGGCGAGTCAACTTTGCAGAAAGCGGCAGACTTACTGTTTGCCGTCCAATTTGCCTTGCTTGAGGATAGTCTTCTGGTTGCCAACCAAATCTTTGCTGATAGTAATCGTGTTCTGGAATACTGAGATAATGTACGCCCACGCCAATGTTTTCTGCTGTCATAGCGTTGAGAAAAGTGTCGCGATCGCATCCAGTTTTTTTCTCGTCAATGAGTATCGGATAAAGATGATAGGCATGGCGAGTCTGGGTTTCTGGTTCGGTAGGAAGTACCAAGGGTAGATCGGCAAAAGCTCGGTTGTAGTGCTGCCAAATCTCTTGACGGCGCTGCCAGCGGGCTTCTACTTGCTTCAGTTGATGGATACCAAGGGCAGCTTGTAGATCCATCATGTTGTATTTGAAGCCGCTTTCCAGAACTTGATAGTGTTTGTATCCCTCTTCGCTAAACCGCTTCCAAGCATCTTTACTGATACCATGCAAGCTCAACGCTTTGATTCGGGTGGCATCTTCGGAGTTACGGGCTAAAATCATGCCACCTTCGCCCGTACAAATATTTTTGGTGGCATAGAAACTAAAACAGCCAAACTCACCAAAAGTACCTGCTTTTTTACCTTTATATTCTGTTTCAATCGCGTGAGCGCAGTCTTCAACGATCTTCAAGCCGTAGCGCGAGGCAAGATTGCATAAAGCATCCATATCACACGGTCTGCCTGCAAAGTGGACTGGTAGGATCGCCTTTGTTCTAGGGGTAATTTTTGCTTCGACTTGGACAGGATCGATATTCATCGTGACGGGATCGACATCTGCTAGCACGGGTGTCGCGCCCACATGAGTGATGGCGTTGACCGTGGCGCAAAACGTCAGAGGACTGGTAATGACTTCATCTCCTGGCTGCAAGGAAGCCGCTATTAGGCTCAAGTGTAGTGCTGCGCCACAGGAATTCACGGCGATCGCGTTGTCTGCTCCTTTATACACCCCAAAATCTCGCTCAAACTGAGCTACCTTAGGTCCTGTTCCCAACCAGCCACTTTTGAGAGTTGCGATCGCTTCTTCTATTTCTGCTGCTTCAATAACAGGCGCGCCAAATACCAGAAACTCTTCTTGAGAACGAATAGGAATGTTTGTCATTCAATTTCTTCCATTTCCCAGATGAAATGTGCTACTTGATTCCTGCCAATGAACGAATAAATCCTGCACGCATTAGCTATAGCTTTCTGTATCGAACCATGCTAAATAGGGATTGCTTTGTTCAGTAATTTGTTCGAGAAGTACTGCAATTCTAAAAATTTGAACAGAAGCCAGAAGTCAGGAGTCAGGAGAAATTGAGTTGGAGATTCAGACTCCTCCTCATATTTGTGCCACCAAATCAAAGATTTGGTGGGGGTCAAATAAGCGCGACTGTCATCCGCCAGTCGCATAAAAGCCATTCTGTCTTCTGGCTCCTGACTCCTGACTCCTTGTTTGATAATCAAGTCTGGTCAGGCGATCGCCCATCTGAAAAATGCTGCTCGCAACCTTTATTAATTTTTTTATAAATATAAATTTGTACTAGCAGCCATACCAAGGCTACAGTGCCTATACTGAAATCGTCAATACGTAATTAGTAATTAGTAATAGTTAGTTATCGGTTACTATTCACTCGTTACTGATAACTGGTCACTAGTCGCTAGTCACTGTTTCACCACGGTTCCCAATAGGCAAGCACCAGTCAAATTCACTCCAGCAAGATTAGTTCCTTCTAACTCCGCACACAGAAGGTTAGCACCTGAAAGGTTAGCACCTGCTAAATTTGCTCCCCGCAAGTCGGCTTCTTCTAAATTGGCTTCATTTAACAACGCGCCCTGTAAATCTGCCTGAGTCAGATTAGCTCCTTGTAAATTTGCATTAGAAAAATTGACACCCCGTAAATCTGCTCCTCTGAGATCTGCGCCCTGCAAGTTAGCACTCATCAGGTTTGCGCCACTCAAAAATGCTCCCGCGATCGCGCTTTGGGCTAGTTTCGCGCCCATCAAATTTGCGCCTCGGAGGTTACTACCTCGCAGATCGGCACTCGTCATGTCAGCCTGCATCAAATTGGCTCCCAAAAAGTTAGCCCGCAAATCTGCACCGTACAGCTTGCTACCGAGTAGGTTAGCGCCTTCCAGACGCGATCGTTCTAACTTAGAGCCAGAAAAATCGGTTCCGACTAAGTTAGCCCCGGCCAAATTCATTTCCGCCAGATCTAACCCTGCGAAATCTTCATCTTCTAAATTGGCTCCTGGTAATTGCTTAATTTTTCCTTCTCTAATTGCTGCAATAGAATCAGTCATATTCAGTTATCAGTTATCAGTTGTCAGTTGTCAGGGAGCAGGGAGTAGGGAGCAGGGGAAAGAGAGCTGAGGAAGCAATTCCAGCCACCAGCCACTAGCCACCCACCACTCCCGACTTCCGACTTCCGAATTCGGAATTCTCTTCAATTAGCCACATGCCACTGCTAATTTTTGTGGGGGAGACGGGTAGGATTAAACCCTGTTGCATCCCCCGCACGAGGAGTTCTAAGGTGTCTACAAGTTTTGGTTCCCAGACTTTGCCCCGATCTTGCTGACATCGATCGAACGCAGTTGATAGGGCTTCCTCTCTTGTATGAGATTGGGATAGATGAGTAAAACGCTGCTGAAAATCTGCCACTAAGCCTAAAATTCGTGACTCTAACGGGATTGTTTCCCCAATCAAACCAGCTGGCTGTCCGCTACCATCCCAATGTTCTGAGAGATGGTTGATAATTTGGGCGATCGCGCTCAGGCGAGGCATGGTACGCAAAACTTGAGCGGCTGGGATGAGAGGGCAACTGGGGGCTTCGCCATACTGCACGTTGACCGATTGGGCGGCAATGCGATGGAGTAGACTGGCTAGGCGCAGGCGTTTGACCTGCCAAGCGGGAAGATTGAGTAATTGCCCCATAATTTCGGCGATCGCGGCGACTTCTGCGGCTGCGAGGGGGTTGCCCGTATCGGCAAGATCGATCAGTTGTCCTAAGCGGAGGAAGGCTTGTAATTCGTTGGAAACTAAATTGCTATCTAATACCTGGTGATGTTCTATCTGCTTGATGCTATATTCGCTGGTTTGGAGGTAATCGACCACGCGAGTAACGATTGTATTCAAATCGTCCGGTTCTACTTGGGAAGTCTCTTGAGCAATCGCCTGGACGTGAGATTTGAGGTGTTGCGCGAGTTCGGGGTTGTAACTGTTAATCTGGGCGATCGCTAGCTCGATTGTTTTCTCTACCCTAGCTGGCTCAAACGTCCAAAAACCGTAAAATTTACGCTCTAAATCGATTGTTGGTCTGCCCCCGACTCCGTAATCCGCCTCAGATAACTCTTGACACAGCACCATTGCTGTATAACTGGGGGCAAGAACGATCAAATGCCACTCTTGCGCCACTGGATCTTCGGGGTTTAACGCCACTAAGTCTACATTTGGTAATTTGCTGGTAGGATGGTCGGCAAAGCCCGTTTCTGGAGCTGCCATAATCACCACATGGCGAGATTTTTGCGCTAAATCGTGGTAGCGTTCTGCTTCTTGCAGATACCACTTACCCCGTTGAAAAGCCGTAATGACTAACGGCTGGCTACCAGAAACCAAAATGCAGTCTTCTAGGGCATGACACAGGGCAACCAAGGTATTTTTGTAATAGACACCCAGGTTGAGGGGTCGATTCGTGTTTTCGAGTGCTGATTTGAGCTGTTGTAAGATGGAGCCTTTTAGCATGATTGGTCAGTTATCAGTTGTCATTCGTCATTCGTCATTCGTCATGTGTCATTTGCAAGAGTAATTTTGACTTTTGACTTTTGACTTTTCGATCGTTACGCCGTTACAAGTTGTTTTTTGTCAGTGGTTGTAATAGGAGCGGAAAGAGCTTCTTCGAGGGGGGCGCAGCCGAGACGTTCCTCTAAGATTTTCATCACTTCGCGTCCGAAGTCGTTGGGGTTTTGTCGCCATGCTTGCAGGCAAACTTCACCAAAGAAGGAACCGAGGGGTTCGGGGTTCCACAATAATTTTTGTACCGTCCAAGGTTTGAGGTTCATCGGATCGTAGTCTGGTTTGAGTACGCCGTTTTTGAAGGCATACTCTTCTAAGTGGGTATGGGGTTGGAGTCCGATAAAGAAAATGGCTGGTTCGACTTTATCAGCGCCGAAGATCCGTTCGAGTTCGCGGTGGTAGGCGATCGTTTGGCGAATGGTTTCGGGGCGTTCGTCAATGACGTTGAAGGAGTAATTGACGGAGACAAGATCGTTAAAACCTGCTGCTTTTAAGTCACGGCAGTTTTCCAACACCGTGCGCAGGTTATAGCCCATCCGCATTTTGCGCACGAGTTCCTGAGAACCGCTGGTGATGCCGATCTCGAAGTAATTCATCCCCGTTTTTACCATTAAATCGCATAGTTCGGGGGTGAGGTTGTCGGCGCGGATGTATGCTGCCCAGTGGATATCAGTCATGCCTGAATCAACGATCTTTTGCAGCAGTTCGATCGCATCATCGATGAATCTCCGTGCTGGGATAAACTGGGCATCGGTAAACCAGAAATTCCGAATGCCGCGATCGTAAAGTTGCCGCATTTCGGCTACGACTTCATCGGCGGGATTGATCCGTACCTGTTTGCCTTCCACTACGGTGTAAATGCAGTAGCAGCAATTATGAGGACAGCCGCGCTTTGTTTGCACGCCAATATAAAAGTCGGAGGACTGTAGATAGTAGGGGAATTCCGCCCAAATCTTTTCAATATAGTCGTAGTTACAAGCAGATTTTTCTAGCGGTGTTGGCGCTTCGTGGATTAGGCGATCGCGTGGTTGAGTTTCGCCAACAACGTAGCAGCGTTCGTTGCTAAAATCTTCGCCTCGCAACAATTTTTCTAGCAGTGTTTCTCCTTCTCCGACAGAAACAACCGTTCCCTGGGGCAAATTATGCTGCAACTGCTCGTAAAATACACTGACTGCACCCCCACCAACTACGGCACGGGCATTTGGTTGGTGTTTCTGAGCGCGTTTTAGCCCGCGTTTAATCAGTCCTTGGTTACGCCAAAGTTCTTTGTAATAAGAAACTGCCAATCGCAGCAATCCGGTTGCACCTCGAAATTTGACTAACGGATTGAAGGCGTAGAAAAACTCAAAGGAATGTTGCAGGGGATTACCACCCCTACCACCTACTGGGGCATAAATCTGAATATCTCGCCACGAGAATACTAAAAGTGTCGGCTGAAATTCGTCGATACAAGCATCTAAGGCAGAATTAAAGTCGAGTGGCGGGACTGTCCCTAAGTCGAAAATTCGCTGTTCGATTTCGGGAAAAAGCTTGTGAACGTGATCTGCCAAGTAAACAACCCCAATCGGAAATATAGGGTTGCACGGAAGGCGAACGTAGAGAATGCGGTTTTCCATCTCGATCGTTTGAAGTTAGAGTTTACCAGGGTTCGAGTAGCAGCGCTGCTGAGTGAAGCTGAGTCAACTCTTGTCTAGATAGCTTCCAAGCTAGGCCTCAGTCACGAGCCTAAGCGCCCCTATTAAAGAGATTTCTGAAAATTATTTTCATATAACTTTACGATAACATCGAGCTTGTCTTAGTGGTAGGTCGATCGGAGATAATGAGTTGTCGTGGCTAGAGGCGATCGCTGCCCGATATGACGCGATCGCCTCTAGGATCGCTGGATTTGCGTTACCTCAGCATGAGTTTCCCTCAATTGCCGCTCGGGAATAAGTTGGTATTTTGCCCTAACGCACAAATCATTTACAGTCAACCGATTTTGTTCGGTTAAATGCAAAAATCAAATCAAAAATTTATCAGACAATTGGTTGCTAAATCGGAAAGCCAATAAGTTTAACTTCTATCAACTCCTATCTATAGATAGAGGCGACAACAAATTCGAGCTAAGTTATCAGTTGGTAGTAGGAGTTACAACACTCGGGGATCGCTAAGTGTTAGCTTATATGTGTAATCAAATAAGAGCGGCTTTCATGCCCTTAGCTGTTATGGCTCAAATCTTAGATTCCTTACCACCCGAACAGTCCGACCGACTTCTTTGCTGCTATGTAAACGCAACTAGTAAGATTCAAATTGCTCGGATATCAAATATCCCTAATTGGTATTTTGAACGAGTTGTGTTTCCAGGTCAACGCCTTGTATTTGAAGCGCCACCTAAAGCGACACTAGAAATTCACACGGGCATGATGGCGAGTGCTATTTTGTCAGATAATATTCCTTGCGAACGCTTGTGCTTGCTAGAAGAAAGCAAAGCAGAAGCACAAATGGATCGTCCAGCAGCGCGATCGGTAGAACAAAAAGATAAACCAAGCCAAAGAAATTTTAAATCCCCTCTTTTAACGACTATTGATTAGATAATCGGTTTAACTAACATTGGAGTCGCTAACATTAGCGGCTCTATTTTAATAAATTAAAAAATCAACAAATTCTACCGGAAGGAAGAAAGTAAACCGAGCGATCGCTACATTTAGTAAGCTATTACTAGAAATAGAATTGCTGCGATTGTATTGGGTCTAAAGTAAATTGGATTTACCTTCTTTTTTGTGGTTGTGGAAAATAGCAGCCTGGTCGATGGGTCTGTCGCTACTAGCTTATCTGCTGTTGACCGTAACAGGCTGGCAGATGTTCCAGGCAAGAACAAATTTTCATCCCAGACCTAGTTGGCTGCATTTGCTGCACTATAGTATTGGTGGCAGCATGGTTTTGCTAGTGCTGCTGCTATTAGCAATTGGTGTTGTCGGTACGCTGGGTCATTTTGGTTCCCTCGGTCATTCCCAACACTTGACGGCAGGGCTAATCGTGGTAGCATTAACCCTAATATCGGCAGTTAGTGCAACTTTAATCAGTCCTAAGCGTCAGTGGGCGAGATCGCTCCACGTAGGCGCGAATGCAGTTTTATTCCTTGGTTTTCTCTGGGTATCCCTCACGGGTTGGGTGGTGGTACAAAAGTATTTGCCATAGAAATTGTAGAGACGTTACATGTAACGTCTCTACACAAAATGTAGATCGATTATTGCCCTTGTAAGAAAGCTTCTATCGCCTCATTCACAAGTTGAGTCATCGGTTTACCTTGACTCTCAGCAGTAGCTTTCAGCTTCGCGTAGACTGGTTCGCGTAAAGTGATACGACGACGGGCTTTTGCCGCAGTCGCTGCATTAGCAGCTGCTTCCTGTTCGCCATTGCCATCATCTTGCAAGGCGATTTCTGGTTCCAGTGCGCCTTGAAACTCGTATTTGGAGGTAAACTCTCGTAAAGAGTCAAAGCCAATGCGATCGCAAAAATCGCCGAAGCTTTCATTAGGTTGCCGCGATTGTTTGAAGTAAACCAGCAATGGTTCTAATTCTGCCTCCAGGTTATCGAGAGGCAACTTCTCTATGTACACTTGCGCCAGCCTCGTTTGGTTAGCATCTGCACCCAACCATAGTTGATACGTGCTAGGACCATTGCCGACAAACCCTAGTTCTGCCATATAGGGTCTAGCACAACCGTTAGGACACCCCGTCATCCGCACGACGAAATGTTCTTGTCCTAAGCCCAAGCGATTTAATAACACTTCAATTCGCTGGAGGACGCTTGGCATGATCCGTTCCGACTCAGTTGTCGCCAAGCCGCATGTAGGCAAAGCCGGACAAGCCATAGAGTATCTAACCAACTGGCTAATGGCGTTGGGGTCAGGTTCTACACCGTGAGTTGCGAGTAGATTTGCGATCGCCTGCTTTTGTTCTGGGGCGATATCGCACAAAATAACATTATGGTGGGGTGTCAGTCGCATTGATAAGTTGTACTGCTGCACGATTTCCCGTAAAGCAGTCCTCAACCGAAACGATCCTTCATCCTTGATTCGACCGTTTTCGACCGAAATCCCCAAAAATAACTTCCCATCACCCTGTTCGTGCCAGCCGAGGAAATCTTCATATTTCCACTCTGGTAGAGGCTTGGAAGCTTCTAAAGGCTTACCCAAATACTTTTCTACCATCGACCGGAATTTATCTACACCCCAGTCATGTATCAGATATTTTAAGCGGGCGTGGCGACGGTCGGTGCGATCGCCATAATCGCGTTGAGTCGCTACAATTGCTTTGACGGCATCGTATACATCGGCTTTGGCTACATAACCAATCGGGTCGGCTAGTCGGGCAAAAGTTTCTTCTTTTCCGTGTGTCCGTCCTAAGCCACCACCAGCGTAGATGTTAAATCCTTCTACTTCTTGCTTGTCATTGGTTATGACTACCAAAGTTAAATCTTGAGAAAACAAATCTACGGAGTTATCACCAGGAACAGTGACGCTGCACTTAAACT
>NZ_JBOFLP010000045.1:0-8174 GCF_051657925.1 Chroococcidiopsis sp. | reverse complement strand
AACTGGTTTTGTAAAGCATTAGGTTCAAATGTGCGATTTAAAACAACATGAGTTGAAGTAATTTCTTCTTCGTGTTCGTGGTCTTCTTCCGTGTCGTGATGGCTGGGACGATTAGACAAATCGTCTTCAGCCGCAGCTTGAAAACCCAACAAAATTGTAGGATCGATTTGACCGCGATCGCTTGTTACCATTTTTACCTGTCGCGGTAGTTCTTGTTGCACCAACTTTAAAACTTCGGCTTGCGTTGTTGCATCAATCAAGTCAGTTTTATTCAATACAACTAAATCTGCACAAGCCAACTGGTCTTCAAATAATTCCTGTAATGGGGTTTCGTGTTCTAAACTCTCATCTGCCTGTCTTTGCACCTCAACCGCCTGCGGATTGCTAGCAAATGTTCCTGCGGCAACAGCAGCACAATCTACCACCGTCACCACTGCATCCACCGTAGCAGCATTGCGAATCTCGTGCCAGCGAAAAGCTTTCACCAATGGTTTTGGTAAAGCTAACCCAGAAGTTTCGATCGCAATGCAATCTATACTATCTCGGCGTTTTAATAACTCCAGCATCGTCGGCAAGAATTCTTCTTGTACCGTACAGCACAGACAACCATTTGTTAATTCCACAATCTGAGGTAAGCTATCTTCACGTTTCGCCTCTTCTGGACAAACCCGACAAGATTTCAGTAATTCTCCGTCTATCCCCAACTCGCCAAACTCATTGACTAAAACAGCAATGCGCCGTCCCTGATTGTTTTGCAACAAATGACGGATGAGAGTTGTTTTGCCACTGCCTAAGAAACCAGTAACGACTGTAACGGGAATTTTTGTTGCCATTGGATTTATTGCATTCAATATTAAGGGTAGTAGCTATTACTTTTTGCGTTGCAGCAATTTAGCGATCGCTTCTCGATGAGATTCTTCTGATGCATCCGGTTCAACTACTATAAGTTCGGGATCGTTCATGACCCGTCGAGATTGTTCCTGTAAAATTTGTTGCTCTAGCGCAGTTAACTCACTATTGCTTAGAGAACTTAGGTCAATCCAAGGTTCCATAATACGTTCTCCCTTCTGAACTAACGATAGCAATAATTTCGACTCCATCATTCCGCCTACCTCTGACGTGAGTGGAGTTGGTTCCAAGTTCTGTTGCGGTGCTAATCGCTGTTAGCCCCATCTCTTGCATAGTTTTAATAATTAAGATCTTGCAGCATTCTCAATTAGCATCCAAACTTGCCTCGAACTTAAGTCCGAGGCTAGCAGCAAAAGTCTACTGAAGTAGACTAGAAATCAATTGTAGTTGGCTTTATCCGACTTGAGCTATAAGCTAGTGAATTAATTCACTGGCGGCGATTGCCACAGGTACTACTTAACTTTTAACCCATCACCGAGGAAGTCAAGAACACCACCCCAATTGTACAGATTGCTAAACCAGATAGCCTCAACCAAGCAGGACTAGAATTAGCAGATTTCTGTAAGGCTAAATTGCCCGCCAAAAAGGCAACTAAAGCAACACCATATTGGATTAGAGTAAAACCCAACAAGTAGGCAAATAGAGGAAACATTTGCGCCCCGATAATCGACTCTCCGTAAGCATAACCGTGAAACAATCCCGCGATCGCGCCTAACCCCAATGTGACTAACCAGTGAGGACGATTGCGCCACAACAGCATTGCACCAAAGATAATTACAGAAACTGCGATCGCGATCTCAGCCGCAGGTAAATCGATTTGGAAGACGTGAATAACTGTCCCCAACATCGCCGCCACGACAAATCCAGCCGGAATTAAAGCACCGCGCCGTTGTCCGACTGCAAGTAATCCAATTGCCACGACAAAAGCGAAATGATCTAAGCCAATAACAGGGTGAGCTAATCCTGACAAGAAACCTTCAAATAAATTTACTGGAGTCTTGCCACCAATCGCGTGATGGGCATAAGCTGGTTGGGGTATGGCAAAAAATGCGATCGTCAAAGTAGCTGAGATCGCTCCTAAATAGCGCAGAGATTGCTGCAAAATGTTAGACATCAAATCTTTAGACATCATCCGTACCTCGCGAAGGATGTGAGTTAAACAATTTTTATCGGTGGGTATTCTGACTCATACGGGAGTCGGGAATCGGGGACAAGTCGTAAGTCGTAAGTCGTAAGTGACAAAACAACTACCAATTACCAACTACCAATTACCAACTACCAATCACAGTTGCGGGACAGCGCCGGACTTGCACCGAACTTTCCCCGTTGCCTCTAGCAGCTGTTCCCTGCTAGAACCGATTAGATTGAGGAGATTATCATACCACCAGATCGCATCCTTAGAGAGAAACAAAACTGTTCTTAATTTTGCTCAACTAAAAAATTGGGTAGAAAGGCAAAATTGTCTAGCTATGACCGAACGTTGGAAAAAGCTACCAGAAATGGAGATACTATACTGTTGCTATCAGCATAAAACTTGCACTAAATAGCAATTAAATTGAAAGAAATGGAAGACTCTCAATTCGTTATTTTCATCGTCTTTGGCTGTATCTGGGTTGTGATGGGAACTGCGGGTGTAATCGCATTGCTAAAATCTGACGGTCAAGAAATTCGCTTTGGTAAATGGGGGCTGTTAGTTGCTCTACCAATTGTTATCCCCATCGTCATTGCACTTGCTTTTGGCGCGTTCTACTACAAATAGTTTGGGTTTATTGCAAAATCTCTTGTAATTGGTGCTGGTTCCACAAATTTTGGTATAACCCTGATTGTTGAACCAATTCTTCATGCGTGCCAGATTGGACGATCGCACCCCGATCCATCACCAAAATCCGATCGGTAGTAGCCGCAGCTGAGAGCTGATGAGAGATAAATATCACAGTTTTGCGATCGGTTCCTGTGGAAAGATTATCTAAAATCGCTGTTGCAGTCTGATTGTCAACGCTCGATAAGGCATCGTCTAAAATTAGTACCGGAGCATCTACAAGCAAAGCTCTAGCAAGCGCTGTACGCTGTCTTTGACCACCGGAAAGGGTGATCCCTCGTTCGCCCACAATTGTTTCGTATTGCTGTGGAAAATTGAGAATTTCAGGGTGGATCTGAGCTTGCTTGGCGCAGTATTCTACATCAGATTGTTCTGCGAGTGGATCGCCATATCGAATATTATTTTTAATCGTGGTACTGAAGAGAAAACTATCTTGCGGTACGTAGGCGATCGCGCGGCGTAAATCTTCCAATGTAATTTGAGTAATATCTTGCCCATCTAAAAATAATTGTCCTGGGTCAATTTCTAAAAGATGAGGTAAAGCATTTGCTAATGTCGATTTTCCCGCACCAATTGGTCCTACAATTGCGACTGTCTCTCCTGGCTGAATAGAAAAGCTGACATTTTGTAATGATGGTGTACTAGAACCAACATATGTATAGCTCAAATTGCGTGCTGTTAACTCTCCTTTTATCTCTTCTTTTGGTAATGAAATCGCGTCAGGTCTATCGTAAATCTGAGGTTTGACAGCCAGAATAGATTCTACGCGATCGATACTGACTTCTCCTCTTTGATAAGCTGTAATTGTAAACCCAAGTAAAGCGGTGGGAAAAACGAGTCTTTCCACATAAAGTATGAGTGCTATAAAATCACCAACACTTAAATTCCCAGCAGCAATTCGTCCCGCTCCAAACCACAATAATAAGAGCAGACTAACGTAAGAAAAACCTCCAACTAGGGGAAACAAAGTATTACGAGTTTTGGCGAGTTTTAAATTTGCCCCTAATAACCTAGAATTATTTTGTCGAAAAGCTAGCCGTTCGTTTGTTTCTTGAGCGTAGATTTTAATTAATGCCATCCCGCTCATATCTTCTTGAATTAATTCACTAATGCCAGATAGTTCCTCTTGGACTTCTGCTTGTTCGTTACGGAGGCGATCGCTAAATAACTGTACCACGATCAACATCACTGGATAAATTGCTACAGCAGCAAGAGTCAGTTCGACATTAATTTGCAACATGAAAGGTAGCGTCAACGCATAAGCAAAGATCGTGTTGACAATACTCAGCACTGCAAAACCTACTAACCGCCGAATATTTTCGACATCACTCGTAGCGCGGTTGATCAAATCTCCCGCTGTATTTGTGTTGAAATAGGTAGGTTCCAGCTTCAGAAGATGTTGAAATAGCTTTTGTTTCAAGTCAAATTCGACTTGTCGTCCCGCACCAAACAGGGCAATCCGCGATACCATGCGAATTACCCACATGACAGAACTCAAAACAATTATCAATCCGACAAACTGTAAGACTTGCTCGAACCTAAATTCTCCCTGAAGTCGCTCGATAATGTCGCGAATTAGTAGTGGAATGTATACCCCGACGGCGTTAACTACAAATAAAGCCACAACCCCTATGAGAACTTGTTTCCAGTGGGGACGCAGGTAACTGAGGAGTTTAGAAAAGCGAGAACGTTGAGCCATGACCGCCGCGTGAAGGACTTTGCTGATTCTAGAATTATTGCAGTTATAGTTGTCGTCTGGCTGTTGGGGGTAGCAAAGGTAGCTATCTAATATCTATACTGCTTGCTAATTAGAAGTTCGATCGCAACCGATACGGAACTTCCTGCCAGAATAGCCGAATTGCGATCGCCCCACTAATCAACTGAATACCACCAAAAATAGCAAGTGACGCTCCAAATCCAAACAGCAACAGTTCTCCGAATATCAAGCTGCCAATACCAAATCCAGTAAACAAGACAAACACTTTGAGTCCCATTGTTTGACCTAAACTATTGCTATCTCCCAAATCGGTTACGATCCCCACAAATAAAGGTTGCGTCAGGTCGTACCCTAAAGATAAAACGAGAACCGCGATCGTCGTTCCAATGGGAGGAATCTCAAAAATCATCGCAATTCCCGCTAAGGCTGCCATAATTAATCCTGCCGGAATTAGCCAACGCCGTCCCCAACGATCCACCGCTCGACCAATTAGAGAACTTAGCAGCAATCCAGGAATACCATAGCCGAGAATAGTCAGACCAATGCTCAATGCATCCATGTTGTAGCGTTGCGACAAGTACAACCCTAGCCATGTATACACGCCAGAGTGATAGATGCCGTTCCATAAAACATAGGCGTAAGTTCGTTTGCCGCGAAAACTGCTGAAGATCTGGCTATATCCCCGAAACACCTGACGAATCGTCGGTAATTTTTCTACTTTAGCTGTATCGAATAAAGCGCCGTAAAGATGCAGCCGCCAAAGTACTAAAGCAGCGAAAACAGCCGTCCCAATAAACAGCGATCGCCACCCAACAAACGGTTCGAGAACCGCGCCACCCGCAGAACCCGCCGCCATTCCTCCTTCCATTGCTGCGAAAACAAGCCCTAATTTACTACCTCGCTGGTCGAATGGAAACAAATCGCCAATCAAGGCAAAGGTGAGTGGAATCACTCCACTAGCTCCCAGTCCTGTCAGCAGTCGCCAAATTACCATTTGCGAAGCTGTTTGAGCTGTTGCAGTCAAAGCCGTGCAGATGACAAAAATGATTAGAGAAATGCGAATCACCGACCATCTGCCAAATCGATCTGACAGCACGCCGTAGAACAGTGCCATCAGCGCGTAAGCTAACATGTAGGCTGGAACGATAATGCCAATTTCTTGAACTGGAACGTTAAAGACTTCCGCCAAACGCGGAATCAGGGGAGCGATCGTATATCCTTGCAGAAAAATTAGTCCCGCAGCCAGCGAAAGTAAGGCAAACAGACGGTTATGCTGCTTTAAACGAATTGTGCGGTCGGCTGCTTCAGCGTGAGGTAAATGCTCAAGATGTTCTTTGCGGTTTGACATGGGTTTTGAGTATTTCAACTCGCTGCCCACCCTAAAGAACTAAATGCTAAGTTTTTAGTACCTAGCTTAGAGAGTCAAAGCCAGAAATTGGTGGAGCAACGATCGTCACAAAAGTTAAAGTTTCATGACAGTTATGTTACCATCGCTCGCTTTTCGATCTTGAAAATTTCAGTCTTAAGGGATAGCCTCCACTACTTTTCTACCTTGAGAATTTCAGTCTTTAGGTATACCGTCAACGGTTCCACTACCAGCAATAACCTCTCCAATGGCAAACGCCTCGACATCCTGAGAGTCAAACCACCGCAGCGTCTCTTCTACAGCTTGGGGAGGAACGATCGCCACGTAGCCAATCCCCATATTAAAAGTATTGAACATCTCCTTCTGACTTACTCCACCAATTTTCGCCAGCCACTGAAAGACTGGGGGAATTGTCCAACTATTCACATCCACGCGAATTGATTGCCCTTCACCCAGGCAACGGGGTAAATTTTCCGGTATTCCCCCACCTGTAATATGTGCCATCGCGTGAATTTCGATCCCAGATGCGATCGCACTCAGTACGGGCTTGACATAAATCCGCGTTGGTGTTAGAAAGGCTTCTCCCAAACTTTGACCGGAAAACTCTTCTGGGCGATCGCTCCAAGCATATCCCCCCACCTCAACAATTTTCCGCACCAAGCTGTAACCGTTGCTGTGGACACCTTGACTGGCAAGCGCGATCGCCACATCCCCTATTTGTACCCTAGAACCATCGAGCAACTTGCTCTTGTCCACAATTCCAACACAAAAACCCGCCAGATCGTACTCTCCTGCCTGATAAAAACCAGGCATTTCAGCGGTTTCACCCCCCAACAGCGCACACCCCGCCTTTTGACATCCTAAACTGATGCCGCTAACTACCTGTGTCAGTTGCTCCGAGTTGAGCTTTCCCGTTGCTAAATAATCCAAGAAAAACAACGGTTCTGCTCCAGAAGTCAGTACATCATTTACGCACATCGCCACTAAATCGATTCCTACCGTGTCGTGACGGTTGAGCGCGTGAGAAAGTTTCAATTTTGTGCCGACTCCATCTGTCCCAGAGACTAAAACTGGCTCCGTGTAACCGCTAGGGAGTTGAAAATAACCTCCGAAACCTCCCAATCCCCCAATCACTTCTGGGCGATGGGTGCGATGCACTAGCTGGCGAATGCCTTCAACAAATGCTCTACCAGCTTCAACATTAACCCCTGCTGCTCGATAATCCATGCTGCCAGTTTCCTCAATGCGGCAGATAGCTCCGCTTCACGCATCAGCATTTTATCTTAATTTTGCTGCGCGACAGCATTAGCATTCTACGTGTTGCTTGAGTGCGATCGCCGGTTTAAATATCGCTTTATAGCTAATAAGTTAAGTTTTAACCCAGTATTTATTTACTTTTACTCTTTTTTAAGTATTTTAAGTAATATTAATTTTATTAAAAAATAAATTTTCTCGTTAGAGACACAGAAAAGCTGAATTTGCTTCTCTGCAAAGATGTTATGCATTGCTTTACAAAATCTCTTTATTAAAATTAACAATTTCCCCTTGACATTACCGATCCTCAATGCAAAAACTTCGTGATAGTCTGTTGCAGTTGAAACTTCAACATAAAAGCGTAATGAGTACGAGCTAGTGGGTCAGTTTGAGACCATTCAGTGGTATCCCCGCGAGCTTTTGCCGAAGTCGAGGAGTGCAATTCACAACGGAAGCATGAAAAAGCAAATTTTATTAACAACCGTTGCTCTGCTTACTACTGCCGTAGGCGTACCCCTGTCATGTTATGCAGAATCGCTGAATGCAGATTCTTCAAGAGACAACAGACAGGAGATCTCCTCAGCAGTGCAGGCTCAACCGCAGAATGTTGAGAAAGTAGGCGAAACCCAATCCAGAGGCGAATCCAAAGCTAAAGAAGCAACGATCGCCAGAATACAACCCCACGAAAGGGGCGATCGCCAAGCAGTGACGCTGTACGTGCGTAACATACCCGTACTGACATTTTTAGGCGACAAACAGGCAGCAAACGCTACCAAAGTTGGACAAACCCAGAGTGCCGAAGATGCTGCTGACAAATCAACCCAAGTAGCAACCACAGGCAAATTACCCAGCGTCGAGCCAACTTCAGCCAAGAACGCTCCCATTTGGCAAGCAGCAGCAGTAGCAGCTAGACTCAACCAAATGAGTTCAGAAGGTGTCGATGCCAGCAAGATTACTGTCAAATGGAAAGATAGTGGCAAATCTAATGCCCAAAAAGCATCAGAACGCTATGAGATTGCAATTGACGGCAAAAAACTGGTAGCAGTTGATGCGGATACCAGACTACCAGAACAGAACAAGAAAAAACTATCAGACGAGGCATTACAAGC
>NZ_JBOFLP010000044.1:0-34007 GCF_051657925.1 Chroococcidiopsis sp. | reverse complement strand
ACGTCGGTACATCCGAGACCAAGAATTTGCTGACAAGAGCGGTCAATTCTAATTCTTGACGATAAGGACACCCCTAGTACACCCGCCCTTGGGGCGGTCACACTCATCAAGCCACCAGCTTTGCTGGGGGTGTCTGACTAAATCCCACACTTCCCACACTCCCCACACCACGCATCACTCTCTTCTCTTTCCCTACTCCCTACTCCCTACTCCCTGCTCCCTTTGAATAGCACTAGCTTCTAGCAACAGGTTCTTCTAAGATTTCAGACACAGTAGGCAGACGCTTCAAGAAAAATACAGCAACAATCGTCCCCGCGATCGCTAAACCTGCCATTGGATAAAAGGCATAAGTATAGCTGCCGAAAATATCTCGAATTCTGCCAGCAACAATCGTACCGAAAAATGCTCCAACACCATAGGCAGTAAAGACAACCCCGTAGTTTTTGGCGTAGTTTTCCGCTCGAAATAGAGTTAAAGTTGCGGTTGGCGCGATCGCCAGCCATCCACCTAAAGATAGCCAAAATAAAGCAAAAGCCGCTATGTATGTCAATGTAGCGCCAGTACGGGCATTCAGCATCAAGATCGAAGCGATTAGAATTAGCACGTAAGAGGCGATCGCCGCTATTTTAGGATTGAGCCGATCTGTTAGCCAGCCAAATAACGGTCGTCCTAGTCCGTTAAAGATGGCAAATAGCGAGACAGTCATGGCTGCGGTTGTAGAGTCGAGTTCGATCATTTCTTGCGCTACAGGACTGGAAATACCAATTGCCGATAGTCCTACAAATGTTCCAATCGTGTAGCAAGTCCACAGTCCGTAAAAGCTTTGAGTCTGCCAGATTTTCTCAGTAGTTACTTTAACTGGAGTTACTCTTGCCGATGCTGCATTCCCTGCTGTAGGCTGCCATCCTGAAGGAGGCATTTTTAATTGCGTGGCGATCGCGACCACAATAACACTAAAGGCAATGCCTAAAATCGTAAAAGTTTGCCGCACCCCGTAAGCATCGATTAAATTCTTGGCTAAAGGTGCGGTAATTAACGGCGATAGCCCAAACCCAATCACCGTCAAGCCTACAGCTATTCCTTTGTTATCGGGAAACCACTTAGCCGAGACAGCTAACGGAACTCCATAAGCAATTCCAATTCCCGCACCAGCCACTAACCCGTAGGCAAAGACAAGCATTGGCTCGTTGGTAGCAAAGCTAGTGAGAATATAACCAACTCCCATCACTACACCACCAACAGCGGTGACAACACGAGAACCAAAGCGATCGATTAAAAAGCCTGCGATCGGCATTAACAGTGCAAAAACGACTAAAAGCACTGTAAACGGCAATAAACTTTCTGTTGCACCAATATTGAGCAACTTTTCTAAAGGTTTTCTGAAAATACTCCAAGAATAGACCGTACCCAGGCAGAGCAGTACGACAATCCCTAGAGGGATCAGCAGCCATCTACCCCGTTGTGCAGGCATACCAAACAGCTTGATGGTATCCATAGTTTTTTAATTATGGTGAATTGTGAATCTTTAGTATTTATCTATATCAAATAAGGTAAACAAAATCTTACTCAAGTTCACAAAACTAGACAAGAGGTAGTCATTTGTCATTAGTCATTTGTGTCTGGTCACTGGTCACTGATAACTGACAACTGATAACTGTTAACTTAGGAGAGGATTAACTTAACTTATTGCAACAATTCATGTCTGCTGCTGTCTCGCTGCAAAACGTTTACAAGTCATACAACAACATTCCAGTTGTCAACGACCTTTCTTTTACTATCCAGCCAGGGGAGATTTTTGGTTTACTCGGACCCAATGGTGCTGGTAAGTCAACTACGATTCGGATGTTAACAACGCTGACCAAACCAACTCAGGGTCAAGTTGAAGTAGCAGGATTCGATCTCGTGCGTCAATCCATACTGGTGAAGCAGTACATTGGCGTAGTCTTGCAGCAAATCAGCGTCGATAACGATCTCTCCGTTTGGGAGAATATGGAATTGCACGGACGATTGCATCACATTCCCAATCCTCAGCGTCAGCAGCGGATCGGTCAATGGCTGGAATATGTAGAGTTAGCAGACCGTCGCGATAGTTTAGTCAAAACTCTCTCAGGAGGAATGAAGCGGCGCTTGCAGATTGCCAGAGCCTTGTTACACCAACCACAAATTTTATTTTTAGATGAACCAACCGTAGGACTAGACCCTCAAACTAGGCGGCGCTTGTGGGAAATTATTCTCGATCTCAACAAGCAGGGAATGACGATACTGCTAACCACACACTACATGGAGGAAGTCGAATATTTGTGTAACCGCATCGGAATTATGGACGGTGGCAAGCTGATTTCCTTGGGAACTTTATCACAACTGCGATCGCAGTATGGTGAAGGGTTAGTGATGAAGCAAGTCGGGGAACGCTGGGAATACCTTTTCTTTCCTAGCTTAGAGGATGCCAACACTTTCATTAACCAACAACAAAACAAAACCGGAATTATGGCACGACCCTCCAACCTCGAAGATATTTTCGTCGAACTCACAGGGCGAAGGCTGGACTAGGCAGTTATCAGTTGTCAGTTATCAGAAGAGAGTGGTAGTTGGTAGTTGGTAGTTGGTAGTTGGTAGTTGGTAGTTGCGTGGTGCGTGAATTAATTTTGGATTTTCGATTTTCGATTTTGGATTGTAATTCTCCCTCCGCTCCCTGCTCCCTGCTCCCTTTACATCAAAGCTGCGGTTCCGTACCACGATTAGTAGCTGGTAAAGTCATGAGGATTTCTCGAATTGCCTTTTGCGCTACTGGTAAATTTGGTCTAATCGACAAGGCTTGTCGGTAGGCTGCAAGAGCGCCATTCAGGTCGCTTTGCTGCTTGAGTAAATCACCAATCTGCAAGTATACTCTAGCGTCTTGAGGTTCAAGTTGAGCAATCTGTCTGAAAGTCATGAGCGCTGCTGGTGTATTGCCTTGAGCAATCCAGACTTTGGCAAGAGCTTGCAGCAGTTTTGGGTTATCGGGTGCTTGCGTTACTGCTTTTTGCAGTGCAGCGCCAGCTGCATCATATTCTCCTTGTTCTAGCAGTAGCAAACCCATTAACTCGTTCGCATAGGCGTTATTAGAGTCACGGTTTAAAACTTGTTGATATGCTTCGGCTGCACCGTCGTAGTCTCGCAGACGGAAGGAAATCACACCCAATCCTAAATAGGCATTTAAGTTATTGCGATCGAGTTCGATCGTGCGACGGTAAGCAGCTGCGGCTCCAGCATTATCCCGCAATTGCCCCAGACAATAGCCTAAAGCATAATGAAAATCGGCATGATTGGGAGCAACCGCGATCGCGCGACGATAGGAGACAACAGCAGCAGAATAGTTTTTTTGTAATGCTTGAATGTAACCCATAGTAGAGTAAATGCGGGCATTTTTGGGAGATATTTTAGCCGCTTGTTGATATTTAGCGATCGCGGCTGGTAGTTTGCCTGTATCCATCAATCTTTGCCCTTCTTGCAACAACTTCTCCAGCAGTTTGCGTTTTTTGACAGGGCTGCTGGGAAGGGCAGCTTTTGGGCTTTTTTGGGCGATCGTTGTTTTTGCCGTAGTCGGCGCTGGAGCAATGGCAGTCAATCCAGCTAGTAACAATAAATTAATTCCGAATAAAGTTAGTTTTGACACGGTTAATCTACTAGGGTATTCAGTCAATTTTGCTAGGTTTATCAGCTATCAGATTTTCAGCCAGCACATTGTAACAGCTAAAATAGCTGTTGCTTTTACGGGTAGACATTTTGACTTTTGTACGGGCAGGTTCGTTAAATAGTTCTGTCTCCAAGGGAGATTTTGGGTAACCTTACCCCTACAGCTTTTGGCTTACTGAAATCTTTGCTGTTGCCAGCTATGAATTTTGCTCTATCTAATTAGCACACCTTTTTTGCAATATTGACAAATACTTTAAGCTTCGTTACAAAAGAAATGACCCACGCTAAGTCAAAAAGTATTTCTATATACATAGCTCGGCTAGCGTAACTCTCCAATACATTGAGTAACTACTGCTAATTTCTCTATCAGCAGGCAAACTAGTGGAGCTATACGCTAAGATGCGTTTTCGTAGCGCTGGCGTTCCTTTCAATCCTTTCTTTAACGACAGCAGCTATAGAGAAATTAGCCAAGCGCGTATCTAGAAAAACAGCATTAATTCTTCTTGCTTGTTAGCTCAGAAAATCCAGTAAAGCTAGCGACAGTTTCAACAATTATCAAAAGTTCTCTTTTCTCAAAGTTTATAACTTGTTTTTACTTCTAAAGACAGATACCTCAACTATTTCTACTGATAGATAGGTAATTTGCTAATTTAATCTAAATTAAGCTCAGGGTGAATTAGCTAAAAAAAATCTTACAAAAGTACAAAAAGAACAAAGGAGTTAATAGCTATGTCGTATGTCAATCGACCAGTAAATGAAGTCATGACCGAACCAGCGGTTACAGCTAGGGTCACAGATTATCACGATCGCGTTCGCTGGGGTCCAATTCTATCAGGATTAGTTGTCACATTAGCAACTCAATTGATCTTAAGCGCATTATTTGGTGCAATTGGAGCAGACACGGTAGCTGGTTCGGGCGCGCCTAGAACCAACGCCCCTAACGTTGCAGGAAATGTTGGTATCTGGTCGGCTATCGGTTTGTTAATTTCTCTGCTCACAGGCGGTTGGTTTACAGCCCGCGCTTGTGGACCGATGAATCGCTCTACAGCACTACTTAATGGTGCAATTCTCTGGGCAACAACTCTCGCACTTAGCTCTTGGTTGTTGGCAAGTGGAGTTACTGGTGCTTTTGGTCTTGCTACCAATGCGGCTGCAAATGCTGCTGGGACGATATCTAACCAAGTTCAACAAGGAGTCAACTTACCACAAGGTGGGAACCTAACTGCCGAACAAGCAAAAGAAGCTGCTAATGCAACGGCAAGAGGCTTGTGGTGGTTTGTGTTTGGTTCCTTGCTAGGTTTAATTGCATCCTTGATTGGTGCTGCGGCTGGTGCACGTAAACCTCGTACTAACGGAAACTATACTTAATCAGAACTGCATAGTAGTTTTTGACATACCGAACTAGGTAAACAATTTGCATCACTAGCCTAGTTTACATCTATAAAAAGTACCTGAGATCGGGTACTCTTTATTTTTGATTTTTGTTGGTCAATACTATAGTACTTCCTAATTTAGGAACTATTATTTCTCTCCCAAAACACCCCACACTCCTGCTTCTCCAGATGCGTTCGCCGGGTTGGTAACGATCGCTTTTCCCGTAGATAGAGTATAGGCGATTGGTAGCAGCCCTACCGCAAAAGAACATAAAACCACCAGTAATACTAGCCTGACTGGATGAGGATGGGGCAGTTCTACCATCCACTCTTGAGCTATAGCTATCCGATTCAGTCTTTCTTCTCGACTTAATCTGCTTTTTGTATGCATTGCTAAATACTAGATTCATAAAAAAGTTTGTTTTCATTTAAATATTACAGTTATTTTCTGTATCTAAAAATACAAAATTTAGTTTATTTTAGAAAAATTTACAAAGTTAGCGTGTTCTTCTCTGAGACTCTCGGTTCTCTCTTTTACCTCCTGTCTGCTTACACCGGATAGTTGCGATCGCTGCCTTTAAGCGTTCGAGCATATTTTGATGACCGTAAGTCAGAATAAATTTATATTTAAATTCACCTATCAAAAGAGATATTGATAACTACGCAATCAGGAATAGATTCGTATCTAAAAAATAATTATTCAAAGCTTCTTAGTAACTATATTTAAATTAAAACATGCCCCAATTGAATAAAAAATCAGCTTGTCAAACTCTCAAAAGCTTTACTAAAAAGAAACTTCAAGCATTGAGGTTGTACAAAAATTCTGGATTGCTTGCAATAAATAAACGTTTAAAAATTAAAAGTCATCAGCGAAACCTAAGTTTATATATCAAGAAATAACAACAATAAAAAATTAATGATGTGTCAATGCATTGGTAGTTGCAAAAATCGAATAATTGTGTCAATAAATGTTAGCAAATCGTAGTATCTTATACTAATGACATGTTAAAGCTTTTATAACTTAGAAAAAGTCAACAACTTTTCAAAACTGAAAATAGTAGTGATGTCAGACACAAAAAGCTGAATTCAAAACACAATCCCGCCTTAATAAGTAGCGATCGATTGGTTATTGGTTATTGATAACTGATGACTGATAACTGATAACTGATAACTGATAACTGATAACTGATAACTGTTGTTACGGGAGAATTTGAGATGGCTAGTATATGGTCATTCAGCGGACGCTATCGCATTCTACATTTAACATGGCTGGCATTTTTTCTCACGTTTGTCGTCTGGTTTAACTTTGCCCCTTTCGCGCCAACAGTCAAAGCAGAACTCGGTTTAAGCGAAGCCCAATTGAGAACGATCGCCCTTTGTAACGTGGCTTTAACAGTACCAGCACGAATTATTGTAGGGATGATATTAGATCGATTTGGACCTCGAATCACCTATTCTTGTTTGCTAATTTATGCAGCAATTCCGTGTTTAGCATTTGCCTTTGCCCAAAATTTCAGCCAATTGGTTTACAGCCGCTTAGCTTTGAGTATTGTCGGTTGTGGATTTGTCGTTGGGATTCGCATGGTAGCTGAGTGGTTTCCTCCCAAAGAAATTGGCTTGGCAGAAGGAATTTATGGTGGCTGGGGGAACTTTGGTTCTGCGGGTGCTGCCTTCACTTTACCTTCCATTGCCGCAGCAACAGCTTTTCTTGCCGGAGGACAAATTAACTGGCGCTTAGCGATCGCTTCCACGGGAATTATTGCAGCAATCTTTGGCATCATCTATTTTTTTAACGTCCAAGATACACCACCAGGTAAAGTTTACGAACGTCCGGCTAGTAGTGCCGGAATGGAAGTCACTACCAAGAAAGACTTCTGGTTTTTATTACTAATGAACGTACCTTTAGTCGGCATTTTGGGCGTACTTGCTTGGCGTTTAAATCAAGTTAAATTTTTCAACGCCACAACCATGTATGTCATGTGGTTTCTGCTGCTGTGTCTGTATTTATTTCAGTCTTACAATATCTGGCAAGCCAATAAACAGTTAATGCAGGGTGAAAAACGCTATCCCCCAGAAGATCGCTATCAATTTTCACAAGTTGCCAGTTTAGAGTTAGCTTACGTTGCCTGTTTCGGTTCGGAATTAGCAGTCGTTTCCATGCTACCGACATTTTTCCAACGCGGCTTTGGCTTAAATGCAACCATAGCAGGGGCGGTTGCCGGAATATATGCATTTATGAATCTGTTTGCCCGCCCTGGTGGAGGATTGATTTCTGACAAGGTGAACAGTCGTAAGTGGACGCTAGTCGTAACGCTGGCTGGGATGGGAATTGGCTATCTGATCTTTAGCAGTTTAGGGGGAAATATTCCGCTACCAGTAGTCGCAATCATGACAGCGCTTGCTTCGTTCTTTGTTATGGCAGCAGAAGGGGCAACTTACGCGATCGTACCTTTAATAAAGCGTCGCGTCACCGGACAAATTGCTGGCAATGTGGGAGCTTATGGTAACGTTGGTGCAGTTGCTTTTCTCACTATTTATAGTCTCTTGCCTAACGATCCAACAGGCGATCGCGTTTTCTTCCAGATGTTAGGAGTGGTGGGTTTAATTGTGACTAGTTTGTGTGCTTTCAGCCTCAAAGAACCAACAGGTTCTCATAGTACGGAAGATGTTCCAGAAGCGATTACCACCAAAGTATCGGTAACAAAGTAGGTAGGCGAGCGCCACGATACACGATATGTTCTCATCATGTGATTGTCAGGATGCATAGATATGTACCTGACAATTTTTCAATATGCTGACAAAAACGTAATCATTTTAAGATTTATTGTAATATTTTCAATTTTTTTAATAATTGCGCGATCGCCCACTCCTACACCTAAGTAAGATTGCGGTAGATCTAGAATTTCTCCATGAGAAAATTACAAAATATATCTGTATATTCTCGTCTATAGCAAGCTATTTCTTCATGCGAACAATATAAGTCGGCGAAATTACTGCAATTTTCTCGATCGGAGTAGATTGCTGCACGACTAAAAACCTGTGGTTTCACTCATGCCATTTATATTGGATTTTCTGTACAACCAATATAGGGATAAAGTTATCATAAATTCGTTCCAAGTTTTATTGCTATTTTAAAAGATTTTATTAAATCCCGTTTCATAAATAGATTAATCTTTAGTCGGTCGATCTCTAGTCCACATATAACTGAAGTAAAGTTTTGCACCAGAGAAATCAATTGAACGTTGCTCTTTTTCGAGATCGCTATCTAAGTAATTCTAGCTAGCACTAGCACACTATTTTTTGAAGAAATAGAAAAAATAGGAACCATATTGAGTTCTAACATCGCTCGTGCAAGGATTGAAAAAACATTAAGCATTATCATTATTCTACAAATGAGCAAAGAGAGTGAATAGTAAGTAGATTTCACGTAACGCCCCACTCTCAGATCGATCGCAAATGACTAACGATTGACAATCAACACAGCAGAGCTGACGAACCATTGAGGGTTGCTACCACCATTATGCCTACAGGATATCTGATGTCGATTATGAGATTTCATCTCGGATGGCGATCGAATTCCGAGCGATCGGCAGTTCGCTGGGTGTGGTGGTTGCCAGTCTTTTTTCTAGTGGAAGCAGCCGTAACAATTTTTGGCGATCGGACTTGGAATTGGCAAAATGCGATCGTTGGTCTGCTATTTTTCCTAGTCATCTTAGCTGCGAATAAGGTAATAAATTACATTCCTTGGACGTTTTTTCGTTCTCAATGGTGGATCGAGCGCTATCGGATAAAAAGCGATCGCCCATTGCGAGATTTTGCTTTACTTCAGTTCAGTATTTTAGTTTTATTAGTCTGTGGTGCTACGGCAGTTGGTTGGTGTTTTCGTCAACTCTTAAGTATTAAATATATTGCCAATAGCAGTGTAATTTTTCTACTTTTATTAGTATCGCTAGCTTTTGTCAGCGTGGCGATCGCCTGTTGGACGACGTTACCGCAAGTTGCAGCAATTGATGCGGTGCGCCAACAAGCAGAAAGCCTGTTTCTCAACGCTTCAGAACGATACGATTTAGTCATGCAAGGGGCAAATGAAGGACTGTGGGACTGGAACCTCGAAAATCATGAAATTTACTTTTCTCAGCGCTGGAAAGCCATGCTAGGCTACGCAGATGACGAGATTGCTAGTACTTTAGATGAATGGCGCGCTCGAATTCATCCCGATGACAAAGCGCAATTTCAACTTGAGTTGTCCAGGCATTTAGATGGCACGACTAGCCATTTTGAACGGGAACACCGGATTTTACATAAAGATGGAACATATCGCTGGGTACTAAGTCGCGGTTTGGCGGTGAGAAACGAGCAAGGACAAGCTTACCGCATGGCTGGTTCCCAAACTGATATTACCGATCGCCATCGTGCCGAAGCTCAGTTAAGTCATGATGCCTTACACGATCGACTCACTGGCTTATCCAACAGAATTTTATTTCAAGAGCGCTTAGAACACGTCTTGCAACTGGCGAAACGTCACAACATTTTCTCTTTTGCCGTGCTATTCGTCGATCTCGATCGGTTTAAAACGATCAACGATAGCCTGGGACATTTGGTAGGCGATCGGCTATTGATTGGTATTGCTCAAAGACTTAAAGCATGTATCCGTAGCAGCGATACATTGGCACGTTTAGGCGGGGATGAATTTGCCATTCTGATTGAAGATGTGGACGACAAAGGCGACATTATTCACCTCGTCGAGCGGATGCAGCAAGAATTTAAGTTACCTTTCCACCTCAGCGAACAAGAAGTCTATGCTAATGCAAGTATTGGCGTGTTAATCGATACGGCTAACTACGACTGTGCCGAAGACCTGTTACGAGATGCAGATATAGCCATGTATCGGGCAAAAGAACGGGGACGTGGGTGTTATGAGATATTTGACATCACTATGCGCGATCGCGCTGTCGCCATGTTGCACTTGGAAACCGACTTGCGCAAGGCAATTATCAACCAAGAATTTCAACTCCACTACCAGCCGATCGTCGCACTACATAATAACCAAATTACCGGATTTGAAGCCTTAGTGCGCTGGCAGCATCCCGATAAAGGCTTGATTCCGCCCATAGAATTTATTGGTGTTGCGGAAGAAACAGGACTGATTTTGCCATTAGGCATGTGGGTGTTACAAGAAGCCTGCACTCAGATGCGTGCTTGGCATGAAGAATTTCCTTCCCATCCACCCCTATCAGTCAGCGTCAATATTTCTGGCAAGCAATTTGCCCAAGTCGATTTAGTTGATAAAATTCGCCAAATCTTAGCAGAAACTCGTTTTGACCCGCATTGTTTAAAGCTAGAAATTACCGAAAGCACGATTGTCGAAGATTTAGCATCTGCTAAAGCCAAATTGATCCAGTTACAAGAATTGGGCATTCAAGTTTCCATCGATGATTTTGGCACTGGTTATTCTTCTTTATCGTATTTAAGTCGCTTTCCCATCAATTTTTTGAAAATCGATCGCTCCTTCATTCAAGATATAGATATCAGCTCCGAGCGATTAGAAATTATTCGGGCGATCGTTTCCCTAGCCGATAGCTTGAAAATTGATGTCGTCGCTGAAGGAGTAGAAACCGCATCTCAACTCGCTCAACTCTGTTCCCTCCAGCCTACATCTGGGCAAGAACACTTTGCTCAAGGCTACTTATTCTCCAAACCACTCAATCGCGATGCTGCCAAGAATCTCATCGCCTCCGGTCGCGATTGTTATGTTCCTAGCTTATCTTGAATAGGGGCGAGGAGTGAGAAGTGAGGAGTGCGGGAAGATGAGCAAGTATTATGAAGTGCAGGGGGCTTTATACGAAAGGATTTTAGCAGTAATTTTTGACTACTTTTAGCTTCTGGTGACTGGTTGAAGAGAATTTCTCTCATTTCTGAATAAAACCCTCACTCCTCGCCCCTCACTCCTCACTCCTGATTAAAACCATCCTTCCTGTTCCAAGGTCTCGATCAGTTGCAGTCCTCGCGGATCGCCGACACCAAGAATGGCGGCTCTAGCATCTTCTTTTACGCCTAAATCTTCATCTTCGGCAAAAGCTTGGATTAATGCATCGACTGCCGTAGCATAGACGACGTTAGAAGGGAGTTCGCGACATAATTGACCTACCGACCAAGCGCAATTGCTCCTGACTGCTGCTACGGGGTCTTGTACCAAAGCTTCAATCAGGGGTGGCATGGCTCCGACTACTGCTTCATAACCGATTTCTGCCATTTGTGCTAGAGCGCTAGCAGCCCACAGCCGCACGGCGGGGATATCGGTTCTCAAAGCTTCTGCTAAAGGTTTGAGGGAACGGCGATCGCGACAGTTGCCTAATGCCCAGACAACTCCCTTACGCACGTAACCGTTCCAGTCTCGATTTAATTGTTGAATCAGTGCCTCTACCGCTTCTGGGCTGGGGTTGCGTCCGATCGCGTAGGCTGCACTAACTCTGACTAAAGGACAAGCATCTGTTAATAAGCGAATTAAATGGGGCGTTGCCCGCTCATCTTCAATTTCGCAGAAAGCACGCGCTGCCAACATCCTCTGCTGAGTTTGAGGATTTTCTAGTAAGGCAAGCATTTCCTCTGGGTTAGGTTTGGCAATTTCAGCATCAGCAGTTAAAGCACCCAGATGATCTAGGGGACTATCTAGCTGTACTGCTTCATCTAATATGCTGAGGTCGTCTTCGTCATACATGAGCGATCCGTTCACCGCGTTCTTTTGCCATCAATTGATGTGGCTGCGTCTGCGTGGAATATATAAGTTAGCTACAATGATTTTACTCTGCTCGACACCCTACGGCTAACTCCTTTATGTTTTTATCTGCGATCGCACTTGCGCCTGTGCTCCAGTTTTGCAGAGCTTTATGCTAGAACTGGAGTAAAGTTTGGTAGGTGACACCACAACACACCCTACCATCTACCGCAATAAGTCAGAATTTTTATAGAAGATAATTAACGGTAGTTTAGGAATGGATATCAAAAACGGGTTTGTCGGTACTGTAGGTAATACACCCCTGATCCGGCTTAACCGCTTCAGTGAAGAGACGGGATGCGAGATTCTCGGTAAGGCAGAGTTTCTCAATCCTGGGGGTTCGGTGAAAGATCGCGCTGCACATTACATTATCAAGGATGCAGAAGAAAAAGGCATCCTTAAGCCTGGGGGTACCGTAGTAGAAGGAACGGCAGGAAATACTGGCATCGGACTCGCTCATATTTGCAATGCTAAAGGCTATAAATGCATCATTGTGATTCCTGATACCCAGTCGCAGGAAAAAATGGATGCACTCAGAACGTTGGGAGCTGAGGTGCGTCCCGTTCCTGCCGTACCATATAAAGATCCGAATAACTATGTCAGGCTCTCCGGTAGAATTGCCGAGGAGATGGAAAACGCAATTTGGGCAAATCAGTTTGACAACTTAGCCAATCGCACGGCGCATTACGAAACCACTGGGCGAGAAATCTGGGAACAAACAGACGGGAAAGTTGACGTATGGGTGACATCCACGGGTACTGGCGGTACGCTAGCAGGGGTAGCAATGTACCTAAAAGAAAAAAATCCTGCTATCAAAACAGTCTTAGCCGATCCGATGGGTAGTTCGCTCTACAGTTACATCAAGACAGGTGAAACAAAAAGTGAGGGCAACTCTATTACCGAAGGCATTGGTAATAGTCGAGTCACTGCTAACATGGAGGGCGCACCGATTGACGATGCAATTCGCGTTACCGATAACGTAGCAGTGCAGATTGTCTACCGTCTGCTGCAAGAAGAAGGTTTGTTTCTAGGCGGTTCTACAGGTATCAATGTCGGTGCGGCGATCGAATTAGCCAAGCAACTAGGTCCAGGTCATACAATTGTGACAATTCTGTGCGATAGCGGTACGCGCTATCAATCTCGGTTATTTAATCGTGCCTGGTTAGCAGAAAAGGGACTGTTGCCAGCATAGAAGTCCAGTTTCAATCAGATTCTTCTTAGCTCTTTTCACTAAATTTGTGCCTTGGAAGATCCCCCCAACCCCCCTTAAAAAGGGGGGCTATGACTTCCCCTTAAGAAAGGGGGCTATGGAACGGGATCTATGCAAAAACAAATAGAATTGGCATGAGGTTAAAAGAGCGATCGCTAATTGGCACTCGCTTGACTTCTAATCAACTTTTGAACGCTCACTAAAGCGCGGTTTAATTCATGATTTTTTTGTTCTGGATGGGCGAGATAGGCTTGCTGTTCTTCTTCGATCATCTGTACATCTTGTAGTACTAATCCATCTAATAATTTTTGTGCCGAGCCGAATAAACTGTTTTTAACGAATCTCCTAAAAGCTACGGGTAATTTATGCAAGCGCCAGAAAGCATTAAGAGAAGTAAAATGAATTAAATAGGCGCGAGTTTTCAACTCGTTTATTGGAGAAAATAAACAATAAATTTTAAAATCATTTCCTAATGTTGATGTCCAATTGGGATAAATATAGCTCACGTCTAAAGGTTCTGGATGAAGCTGACGTAAGGCAGGAAAAAATAATTGCGATATCGACCAGATTTTATCAATTTTATAATAACTTTGTGCTTGATAATGCGCGTCAACTCGTCCTTCATCCTCATAGATATCTTGCAATATTGGATCTGCCCAAGCTTGCCAACTTTGATGCAAATGCCCATGATACATATCCATCAAGTTTTCAATTAAATAAGAATAGTGAGCGGCACATTCAATAATTGAAACAGTGGCAATATAGTTGAGATGATCCCACTCTGGTAAGCTTAAAGGTGAGAGCTGTGTAGCTAAATTAGAATCCCCAGGAAACAACCAAATAAAACCATCTTGTTCTATTAATGGATAGTAGCGAATCTTGCAATTGGGTAGTTTTTGATTTGCTGCTAAGTAAGGAATGGCAACACATTCACCATTCCCCCCGATACGCCAACCATGATAAGCACATTCTATATTGTTATCTATAACTCGTCCGTGACTGAGTTTAACTTGACGGTGCGGACATCGATCTTCTAAAGCGTAGACTTTCCCATCATTACCACGGTAAATTGCGATCGCATGATGCCAAAGAGTGACGGCTATAGGGTTAGTTGTAACTTCACTACTACGGGCGACTGCATACCAATGATTCGGGTTAATTCCGGTTTGTCGAATATCGCGCTGTTGTGAGGTTAGCGAGGGGGTTTGCATAGCTTTATATATTTTTGAATCTAATAATTTTGAAATTAGTAGGGTGTGTTATTTAACGCACCCTACTTTTATTAAATCTTCAACATTCCCTCTGGATTGACGGAGAAAAGCGATCGCCTTTGCAATCCTTCGCGGTGTAAAATCTCATTTGCTGCTAGTAATCCACTACTAACAGCCCTTTCCATTAATCCGCAAGGAAATGGCATTTTGACCCAATCACCGGCAAATATTAAATTAGGAATCTCCGTACTTGTCTCCGGTCGATCGCTATAGCTATTTGGTGGATAACCAGAGAAATTTTTTTGATTGACTAATTCCCGATGCAACATTTTTGCTTGCTGTAACTGCGGTACGATTTCATATAGTTCTCGCTCGAATGTTGTTAATAAAGCTTGCTGGTTGGGAAACTCTTTTTCTTTGTAACAATAGGCGTGTAACTCCACGACGCTACCACCTGTTTTATTTGCCCAATCAATATATGGTTCCTGAATGCGGTGGTAAAGAGTAATGCTGTCGGTGAGTTGATAGCCAGATAAAGAGGTAAAATTGCTGTGTTGCCAATCAAAATCGCGATCGAACCAGAAGCGACAGACAGCGAAAGGATCGGCTATAGACAACTTTTCGACTTGCGATCGCACTTGCTGGCTAACTTCTCCCGCGACTAAGGTCAATAATTGTTGTACTCCTGGTACGTCAGTGGCGAAGACGTAGTAATCGGCTTGGAGTCGGGAGTCGGGAGTCGGGAGTCGGGAGTCGGGAGTCGCTGTAGCAACAAGTTGTAACCGTTCTTTCTGCTGTTTGACGACTTGAAAGCGGGGTAAATCTCTTTGTGCTGGTCCTTTCAATACTTTCCCTTGGCGATCGTATACTGCACCATGACAGGGACAGTGAAACTTGCCATCTTCTGCTAGCTGTACCGTACAGCCTTGATGAGTACAAGTGAGGGAGATTGCTTCTTGATGTTCGGGAGCAACAGCATACATGCGATCGGCTGCACCGTAATATTCTATGTTTTTTCTGCTTTCGATCTCAGGAAGAGCGGGTTTAACTGCGAAATTCTGCGTTTTTTGACTATTATCCTCAATAAAACCGCTCCTACGTGATTCTTGCACGGGCGCACTGCTGTGCGCTCCTACGACTCCCGATACCCAAAACGGTGTACTTTCCCCTTCTCCCTGAGAATAGCTGAGGGATTCAATCTTGCCATTTTGAGCCTGAATTGCGGTGACGATTGCACCTGTGACGATCTTGCCACCATTTTGCGCGATCGCCTGGGCAATTGGTTGGACTAAACTCGTACCCATGTCGTAGCGCGTACCGTTAAAAGCCAGTCCTTCTGGATTGCCAAAAAAATAGAAGTGGAAAAATTGCATTAATTCCCCCACACTCATTAGATCGGGAGCGTTTAAGCTTGATTTGGCGAAGGGTAAAAAGTATAAATCGTATAATCCTCGTGGAAAACTCCGTTCTACCCACTTGGCTACGGAAAGATTATCTAGACGTTGAAAGGTTTTTTGGGTTTGAAATCCGGTAATTGCCCGAAACACCTGCCAGTGTTCCCATTTTGTCAGGTTAATGCCCCATTTAAGCCGATTCGGAGAGGCGATCGCTAAATCGACGATATTCCACGGGAAAGCTGAGTGGCTGGGACGGAAAACTTCTGGTTGGTACTTTTCTCCCCGATAGAGGACGGCGTAGGAATTTAAAGACCGAAAATTGTCCTGAATTTCCAGTTCTGCCACGATACTCTTGAGGTTGTAGTATTGAGGAAAGAAACCGTGGAAGCCGTGTTCCATCATAAAAGTTTCCCCTGCGGCTTCAACCTGCCAGCTGGCAATCTTACCACCCAGTTGTGGCGATCGCTCTAATAGCGTCACGGCAAATCCTCGCTGACTCAGTTCGTAAGCGCAAGCTAGTCCCGCTAATCCTCCACCGACAACAACTACGCTTTTCGATTGAGTTAGCGATCGCGGTAGATTTAATCTATCTGGTTGGTATACCGTAGGCTGTGGTTTTGAGAACCGAGTGTATCCCACAACTCCCCCGACAGCACCAATCCCACATAGCTTAAATACAGTGCGTCGAGAAATTGGCTGTGAAAGCACGTCGTTTGATAATGGATTCAAGTTAACTCCTCACTCCCATCACGATGAAATACTGGCGAGAAACGCTGGCTGTAGCACAACGAATTTTAATTGAACTACTGCGTCGCCGTCGCAGCTTAATTTTTTGGAGTATTTTTCCCGTTTCTGTATTGTTACTTAACGGATTTATTTTGGCAGAACGAGCCAAGCTGTCAATAGACCAAGCTTTTAATATTGCCGCACCCTTAACGTTAGTAGGAGCAGCGTTGTTTTTTAGCTGTTTGGGTGGTACGGTTGCTACTATCGTTTCCGAACGAGAACAACAAACTCTCAAACGTCTATTCATCTCTCCTCTAAGTGGCACATCCTACTTTTTAGGAATTTTTCTCGCTCACAGTTGTATTGGCATAGGACAAGCTGTGCTAATTTATACGATTTCTTCATTATTTTTTAATGCGAGTTTCAATGGTTCCGTTATTCTAGGCTGCTTAATTATTCTACTGAGTATCGCTGCATACGTAGGTTTAGGTTTTATTTTAGGCACGCAATTAGCCCGTCGTACGGAAGATGTAAATGCTCTAATAGCTGCTTTTGGCGTACCACTATTAATGTTAGGTGGTGCTTTTATCCCCGCCTTTTTGTTTCCGAAACATTTACAACAAATTGCCAAGTTTAACCCGATTTATCACATGAATACAGCTTTTTTAAAAGTTTCTGCTAATGGCAGTGAGATTGCTGAAATCGCCGAAAATTTTTATTTTTTAGTTGGCTTCGCAGGATTGATGGTTCTAGGGGGATGGTTATCTTATCGGCGGATGTTGATGGTAGAGAGAAGATTGTGATCTAGTACTCTCGATCCTCCCTAATCCCTTTTTTAAGGGGGGAATAAAGCCCTCTTTTTATGCAGGTCGGAGAATATTTAATGCCTCTTCACTCTGGATTGGCGTTAAAAATTAAGAAAAAAAGAAAAATTGGTAGCTAATTCTGGCACTATCGGAGATAAATAGATGTGAACGTATTCCTCGATAAATGACATTTACATATACTCGTACTATTCGCTTTCAGGATACAGATGCGGCTGGGGTTGTCTACTTTGCCAGCGTTCTATCGATATGCCATGAAGCTTACGAAGAATCTTTAGCAGCATCAGGAATTAACATCCAAGCGTTTTTCAGTAAATCTTCGGTTGCTATTCCCATCGTTCATGCTAGTGCAGATTTTTTCCGTCCGATGTTTTGTGGCGATAAGGTTTTAATCGATCTCACGCCAAAATATATGGGCGATGATTATTTTGAGGTAACGTATAAAATGGTTGACGCAGGCGATCGCGAAGTTGCCAAAGTCCTGACAGAACACGTTTGTATCGATCCTGAAAGCAGAACCAGACAACAAGTACCTAGCGAGATTGTCCAGTGGTTTCAGCAATGGTTAGATTAGACAAGTCTCGATCGCGATTTTCTTGAGTCAAAAGCGCGATCGCTTGTAATTGTTTTTGGTTGAGTTTACCTTGCGCGTTACGAGGTAACTTTTGAGCGCTAATCCAATACTTAGGTATTTTAAACTTAGATAAACTATTGGCGATCGCGGCTTTAATTGCTATTGCAGAAATCGACTGGAATTTAGGAACGTAAATTGCTGTGACGACTTCTCCCCAAACGGGATCGCAAAGTCCAATGACAGCGATATCATCAACTAATTGAGTCGATCTAATTGCAGCTTCAACTTCACAAGGATAGACGTTTTCTCCCCCTGTAATAATCTTATGACTGTTGCGACCGACAATATTTAAATAACCGCGATCGTCAATAAAACCCAGATCGTCCACCTGGATCTCGACTCGATCTAATAAATCTGGATAATAACCTAAAGCCAATGATTTCGCTTGAATGCAAACCGTCCCAATCTCGTTATGATTTAATGTTTGATTTTTAGAGTCAATAACTTTAATTTGAGCGTGAGGTAAAACTCGACCGCAACTATTATATCCTTGCAGAAAATCTTCTGGCTTAAGAGTAGCAATTTGTGATGCCGTTTCTGTCATCCCATAGGTAGGTGCTAATCTAATTCTATAATCTCTAGCTTGAGTTAAAAGTTCTTGCCAAGCAGATGCACCACCTAATAAAACTATTTGAAATCGTGCTAGCCAGTCAATTAAATTTGGCGTTTGCAATAGACGCTGAAGTTGAGTTGGAACCAAAGAAATAAAAAAAACTTTTGGATCGAGATCGGGTATAATTCCAGATTCTATAGTTTTAAAAGGAAAAATCGCTAATCTACCACCAGTAGTTAGCGATCGCATAAATTGCATCAAACCACTAACATGATATAGAGGTAAGACACAAAAAGAATTAATTTGCTGAATTTGAAAATATGTTTGAAAGCCTCGAACGGATGCACTTAAGGTATCCCACGTATGAATGGCGAAACGAATTTTACCCGACGATCCACCTGTGGGAATCATGATAGATGAAGTCGGAAGTCGGAAGTCGGAAGTCGGAATTGTAGTTTTTGAATTTTGAATTTTGAATTTTGACTGAAACTTTCCCCAGACAATATCTGGTTGTACGATATCAAAAACTTGCTGCCATTCTCCTTCTCCCCAAAAGGGATTGCAAAGAAATATGGAACAACTTGCACTACAGGCGGCGATAAATCCAGCTAGAAATCGAATTGGGTTGCTTTCAGCTACAATAATTCTAAGCGAATTCTGCTGAGAAGATTGCTCGATAATTTCTAAATAAAATTGCTCTGCTAGTTCGAGAAGTTCGTCGCGATCGCCACCAATTAACCAATGGCGATCGCCAGATTTTTTTATAGCTTCTAACAAGCTTGCCATAATTGTTCCAGCCAAGTTTGTTCATTTTCCTCTAACCAGTGACGTACGCCAAATCCAACTGCGCGACGATTGATAGATAGTTCTGTTGCTAGTTTTAAAGCTGCTTGTCTACCGACAATAGTTTCAAATACGGAAGAGAATACCGCATCAATTTTGTGTTCTTGACAGAACTTTCGCAAACGACTTGGCGAACCGGCAATACTGGGTTTGATCGTAAAAATTCCTCGCCATCCCTGCTGATAGCAAGTTTCTAATTGAGTCAGATTTGCAACAGATTCATCGAGCGCGATCGCGGTAGCATAGTAGTAACTCAATTCTTGCATTTCAGTCAAATTCTCTACAGCAAGTGGCTGTTCGATATATTCAATTTCTACACCTGTCCCCGCAGCCATGACGTTATCACAGTTATACAGCCACAAATTTGCCTCTTCATAACTCAGTCCCCCATTGGCATCTAATCGCAGTTTTACTCTCTCTGGTAACACTTCAATTAAATGGTGAAAAATAGCCAATTCCTCAGCAATGGGATAAACTCCAATTTTCCATTTAAAGGTGCTGTAACCGTCTTTTGCTAAACTTTGCCAAGTTGATAAGGCAGCTTTGCCAGCAGGAAGCAAGGCACTGTAAGGAAGAGGTATTGTAGGGGCGTAAAGATGTACGCCCCTACAACAATTAATATCTTCCCATGCCGATTCAAATCCAAACTGACAAGCAGGAAAGCGATCGGGAATCGAAAAAATAATTTCCTCAGAAATTTCTTTTGGTAACTGGCGACAAAAATCTAAGGCTTGTTCTACTGTTTCCGAACCAAACCAACTAATAGGCGCAATCTCACCATATCCCACATTTGAATTGCTAGTCAATCGAATTATAATCCCATCTCTCACATCCCAAACGCCATGATTTGTTTGTAGAGGTGGTTTAAATCGTCGTCGATAAGGGCGAAAATTGAATTGGCTCATTAGTCATTAGTCATTGGTCATTGGTCATTTGTGAAAAAGCGATCGCTAAACTTCATACTTTAGTTAATATTTGACCGTAGCTCGTCTTTATCCTATTCGGATTTATCTGCCCTCGATTTTACAAGTGATACACTACAGCTAACCAAATACCAATAAATAACGAATGACAAATGACACTCACAACATAAATCCTAATCCTAACAGTAATCCGCTGACAAAATGCAATCCTACGGCAATAAACTTACAATTGCTGACTTTTTCTGGTTGGTCATGATATTGTAGAACGTGCCGACACAACTTAATTGCAAAGGGTAAGCTTAACCAACTTAGTAAAGTCCACATTGGAAATATATTTAAAACTGCTAATAAACTAGTTAAAGCGTAAATACTGCCACAAATCCAGGGTAATAAATTAGCAGATAAAGCTGTACCCAAACGGACAATAGGCGATCGCTTTCCAGCGGCGAGATCGTCCTTGACTTGGTGAAAGTGAGAACAGAACAAAATTAAGCTAGTGACAATTCCGACAATAATTGAAGCAGCTAAGTTTGTTGTTGACCAAGATTGAGTCTGACTATAGTAAGCTGCTGAAACTGCAAGCGGACCATAAGCCACAAAGCAGAGAATTTCCCCTAAACCGTGATATCCTAAGCGAAAAGGTGGTCCCTGATAAGCGTAGCCGATCGCACAGCACGCGAGGATAATTCCAATTATAGTTAAGTCTCGTTGCCACCAGGCGATCGCTAAAATGCCCAATAAACCCAAAGTCAAAAACAGATTCCCAATCCAGAAAATTAGGCGTTTGTTTCCAGTTAAATTCACTAAAGAGTGAGCTTTATTTTTATCGATTCCCGTTTCAGAATCGAAAACATCATTACTAATATTACTCCAAGCTACAATACAGATAGCAGCAGTGAGAAAAGTCGAAAATACACCTGCATTCAAACTTTTTGTTTGCGCAACTGCCACCGCAGTTCCTACCCAAATTGGAATAATAGCAACGCTGTACATTGGTGGTTTAATCGCTGCCATCCACAACTTCGATTTGGGTTGAGAATTAGAATATGTAATCAGCTTTGTTGTCATTTTAAACGGTAATTGGTAATTGGTGATTGGTAATTGGTAGTTGGGAAGTGGTTTGTGGCTTGTAGAACTAGATTCTTGTTTTGCTGCGATCGCCAGTCACTAGTGACCAGTCACTGCTTTCACTGCGATCGCCAGTCACTAGTCACCAGTCACTGGTTTCACTGATAACTGACAACTGATAACTGTTCCCATTTCTTGTACTATAGGGATCGGTGCAATTGCGGTGTGTGAGTAGCTGTCACTCCCATGTTGCCTGCTTTCTAGCGTTTTTCTCTCGCTCCTCGCTCCTCCTATGCAAACCGATCGCCTGTAGCCATCCCATCACGATTTAATAATCTTTAGGAACAGAAGTTAAAAAAAATTTACAGTTAAAAAAAATTTACTAAACTTGGATGCAAAAATAGTTTACTTTAACATTCATGCTCCTTTTACCGCGCCCTGCCAACTACCACTTAAACTGCCAGAAGCTATACCAGTTTCTTGTAGCTTCGCAAAAAAACTGCGATCGAAATTGTTCTCAAATCGTCAGCATTTCTCTGGAGATCGATTCGATCGATCCGCTGGCTTTACTAGAAAAACTAGCTCGACCCCATCAATTAAATTTCTATTTTGAGAATAAAAGCAAAGGAGAGGCGATCGCTGCTATTGATGCTGTAGCACAGTTACAATTGGCAGGTGAAAATCGCTTTCATCTGACTCAAAAGTTTATTTGCTCTTGTTTAAAAGAGATAGATATTTTTGATTCTTCTAACCATACTTTTGCTAAACCACACTTTTTTTGTAGCTTCAGTTTTTTCTCAGAGGCTACAGCAGATTATCCCTTTCCAGTTGCTACAGTATTTCTACCCCGCTGGCAAATTGCTAAACAAGGCGATCGCTGCGTATTAGTTGCTAACTTGCCAATTGAAGCAGATACAAATATAGATGTATTCATTCAACAGTTATGGCGCAAGATTCATGAGATTACCTCAACAGAACAGCCAGAAAACGAAGGAAACCATTTTCAACGAGAATTCAGTCAAGTCGATGTTAGTAGTATCGCTCGCTTTAAACAAGCAGTCATTGACTGTTCGGAATTAATTTACGAACAACAACTGAGTAAAGTTGTCCTGGCTCATGCAATTGACGTACAGGCAAATACAAACTTTAACTTATTTAATTGTCTCAACCGCTTGCGACAGATGCATCCCGATTGTTATGTGTTCTCAACTCATAATGGAAAAGGACAAAACTTTATCGGTGCAAGTCCAGAACGATTAATTAGCATTCGCGATTGCCAACTATTTACCGATGCTTTAGCTGGTTCAATTTCGCGAGGAAAAACAGTAGCAGAAGACGCAGTATTAGCCAATCAATTATTGCAAAGTGAAAAAGAAAGGCACGAACACCGAGTCGTGATTGACTTTATTACACAAAGCTTGCAAGAACTCGGGATTGCTCCACAATTATTATCGCCTCGGTTACGGCGACTAGCAAATATTCAACATTTATGGACACCAATTCAAGCTAAAGTTCCCATAAACGTTCATCCATTAGAAATTGTTGCCGCTTTACATCCAACTCCAGCAGTAGGGGGAGTTAGCAGACAACTCGCTTGCAAGAAAATTCGCACCTACGAAAAGTTTGAAAGAGGTTTGTATGCCGCACCTTTAGGTTGGGTAAATCATCAAGGAGATAGCGAGTTTATTGTGGGAATTCGTTCGGCTTTAATTGATGGCGATCGCGCTAGGTTGTATGCTGGTGCTGGAATTGTTGCTGGCTCTAATCCCGATCGAGAAATTGCCGAAGTCCGGTTGAAATTACAGGCATTACTAAAAGCTTTGATTTGAGACTAAGGTATCCAGCGAGGACGGAAGCCAGGTAAGGGCAACTGTTCGGGTCGCAATTGGTTGGCAAGATTGACATCTATAGTTTCAGGGAGTGGGAGTAGCCATAAATGACTGGTGGCGATCGCCTGTCCTTGCTCAGTACGGGGTAAAGTTGGAGATGGGTTAGCATTGGCTGCTGTCACGACTTGATCGAATAGCAAACCCAAGCCATCGGGAGCTAGACTCATCTGAATATCTCTTTGATTGGGTAGCACCACCAAAGGTGTTTGTTTTCCTGTTTTGAGATCGATCGCGCTTAAATACGGCTGTTCCTCATAAGTATTTCCCTGCATCAACTGCGTCAACAAGCAGTAGAGAATTTCAGCCCGCGGATCGAACTGAGCGCTGAGAATAGAACCAGTTGTGCGTAAGAGTTCTCTTTGGACTCCTTGGTTTGTAACTAAAAATAGCGATCGCGTGTAATCGGAATTAAACCGCACCATTGCCCCTTGCGTACCATCGGGGGCAAAGTCCAGTACCATACCAAACTGCGGGAGAAATTCTAAGGGCTTTTTTGCATCAGCTTGTAAAGGTAAAATTGCGACTCCTTGTCCTTGGGCAACTGCTACTGTTTGACTGTCAGGAGTAATTAAAAAGTCTCCCCCTGGTTCCGTTTCCATTTCTTGCGGCGGAGAATTGGGACGGACGATCCAAAAACCAAATCGATCGGATTGACGCTGGCTGACACGCTGCACCAATATAGTGTTGCGATCGGGAGACAAGTCAAATTTGAGATTTTGATAGTCTTTGTTATCTAGAATTAGGTCAATTTTGCCTGGAGACGGGACTTGTTGACGATTCAGGAAAGAAAACCAGTTAGCACGCTCCGGTTGAGGGGTAGAAATTCCAGTTGTGACAGTATAAATTTGGGCAGAAAGTAAACCTTGGGGATTTTGATTTTGCCGATTTTGACTCTGGCGATCGCTAGCAGAAAAGAGAATTTTGTCACCGTGAGGATAAAGCTTATAATCAACGACCGCCAGATTTTTCGGCGTGAGGATCGTTTTCTTTTGCTGGGTAAAATTGTAAAGGACGAGCCTGCCTTGTTCCTCTCCTTTTACACCGAGATAGACAAAAGCGCGATCGCGGGTACTAAAAGTTGCCTCAAAAGGTTGTAGCAGCCGCCTCAAGTCTGTTTCATGTGTAAACTTATCCCTGGCAAAGCGTAACTGCACGCGATACGTCGCGCCATAGGGTGCTGGTTCTAGGAGAGTATACGCTAACCGTCGTCCTGCCCAACTAACTTTACCTGGTAGTGGCGGATCGATTTGCAAGTTTGCCTCGACGCTGTTAGTATTCATCGGACGGCTAAACGTGAGGCTAAAAGAGCGATCGCTAGCACCAATCTGTCTAGCTTGCCAACTAAAATCTCTGACTTTGGGTGCAACTGTATCCCCGCGCCACACCAACAGTCCAATGAGCAGACTGAGAACGAAGATTAGGGCGATCGCCACGCGATCGATTGGTTGGAACCAAGACTTAGTTGCTGACATCTTAAAATTGGTTGTTGGTTGTTACTTGGTAATGGGTAACGGGTAATGGGTAATGGGTAGTTGGTAGTTGGTTCTCCCCTGCACCTGAAGCTCCTCTACTCCCTGCTCCCTGCTCCCTGCTCCCTGATTTTTTGTAGTCAATATAACAAATGACGAATGACGAATGACTCTTCAGGTAGAGGTTGGCGATCGGCTGGAGATTGCAAATAGAGAATAGGTGCGGACGAAGCAGATGTACTAGTCAAATGCGATCGCCACACCTTTAACAATCGCTTAACAAACACCCGCGATCTGTCAGTCTCTTGACGGCATGAGTGAGGGTGTGAGGAATACATAAGCATTACAAAACAAGGAAGTTTAATAGCAATGCAACGCAAAATTATCACTGCTGCTCTTGTGGCAGCCGGGTTGTTTGTCTCTTTAGAATACAAAACCTTGGCACAATCAAGTCAATCTCCAACTCAATCTTCTCCTGGAACTACGACGCAGCCTGTTCCTGATGCCACTCGCTCTAAACCAGGTGCAACTGAGTCGAATCCCAGCATAAACCAACCTAATCGCGATTCAACTCAGACCCAACCCAGCACAACCGGGCAAAATCAGCAACTCAGCACTCAAGATCGGCAGTTTATTACTGAAGCAGCCCAAGGGGGAATGGCAGAAGTCCAACTCGGAAAACTTGCCTTGCAACGCGCCTCTAGCCAAGAGGTAAAAGATTATGCTCAGCACATGATTGACGAGCATACTAAAGTTAATCAAGAGCTAATGGCTTTGGCACAACAAAAAGGTGTAACTCCACCAAAAACCATCGGTCAAAAAAATGAAGCTGTACGGGCAAAGCTATCGAAGCTTTCTGGCAGCGCTTTTGATAAGGCATATATGAACGAGGCAGGAGTTAAAGCCCACGCTCAACAAGAAGCTTTATTCAGCCAGCAGGCGAAACAAGGTCAAGACCCAGATCTAAAAGCTTTTGCGGCTAAAGTCTTACCCACAGTGCAAGAGCATTTGCAACAGGCAGAAAAACAGGCAAATAATAGCGCTACTACAAAATGAGGGAGTCGTAGGGGCGGGTTTAGCAAGCATATTCACGGCTGTAACAATAAATCTTTGGTCAAAACCCGCCCGTACAGGTAGAGACGTTATATGTAACGTCTCTACATTAGTCGGTTCTTCTTGCACTAGTCGCTCAGCATTTGGTCTGTATATTCAATATAAGTTTCTGCGGTTTGGATTTGCGCTGTGGCTTCAGGTAGAAGAAAACTCAATTCTTCTACCAATTTTTCTTTCTCTTCTAGAGATAGTTTTTGATCTGCCTGAGCTTGGCTTAAATTATCTCTATAATTATGGAGAAAAGTATCGAGATTTGCAAAGAATACATCTACTCTTTGCTGAAAATCTTTATCTAGATATTTCTCAATCTCCAAATTAATATTATCAATACTTCCTTCAATTGAGTGATTAACTTTGGCAATCAGCGTATTTAAAGATACAGTATAGTAATCTTCAATCACTCGCGGTCGTCGGATCTGAACTTTGACTTCTACGGGAACTATCCACAACCAATGCCACCACTGACGCTGATTTCTTAATACTTCTACATTACCGCGATCGACAAATCGACTTTGCCTTTTAACTGGAGGTCTGACAAAACCCATTGTCTCAAAAGACTCCCACTGCATTGTCGGCAGAGATAAATCTAAGTTGAAAGCTTCATTTAATCGCTGACAAGCTCCTTCAATAATTGGCTTTGTTTCTTGTTCTAAAAGATCTAATAGGCTTTGCCGCGCCTGTTCGATTTCTTGACTCGTGCGATCGCGAACGCTGCTTAATAAACTATCTGCCCTCTGTTTAACATAAGTGACTGCCTGATCGACAAACTCTTCTGCTACTTCGGGACTCTCAAATTCAAATAAACCAGAAGTTTTAAACTCAACTTGCGATTTAAGGCGCGACGATACCCACTTAGGAAAAAGTTCAAAGTCACCAATATTAGTTAAGAAAAGTTCCCGCGCTCTCATGTCCATCTTTTTAATTAAGTCAGCCCGTTGGTACTCTTCTTTGGCAAAGAAAATTTCTAAATTCACAGTTGCTTCTTTTTTCAGCACTTGCAACAGTTCGTGAAGATTTTGATGCAGTTGAGATTTGATCGAATCGACATCCTTGAGGCGGCTGCGACACAATTCAAGGCGATGCAAATCGGCTTCTAGCGCATATAACTCTAGCTGCAATTTCTCTGCATCTTGACAAATGGCACTGCTGCGGAGTTTGACTTCATCCCTTAGTTGTACCAAACGACTGCGACCGAGATTAAGAGCAGATTTCAAACACTTAGGTGCGGCGCGTTCCATCAATGCTTTTACAGCTTTTTCTAAAAATGGCTCAAAACCAGACTTATTCCATAGCTTTTGAGCTTTTTTCTGAATTTCTTCCGAGGTAACTTCTGCTAGTTCTTCTTCCCAATCAATCCCGAAGACTTCTTGAGCTAATACCCGCGCTGCGGGGATCTCACTCAGGGTAAGCTCGGGGTGCTGCTCTAGTTCGTGGGTAAAGTGAGCGGCAGAAAATGCCCTTCTAGCTGAGACTTCAAATACTTGGTTTGTATCGTCATCGCCAATGCCGAATTCAGCTGCAATAAATTGACGCAGCTGTTCTGATGTCATGTCGCCTTCGCGCCGTTGATCGACTTTGTTTACTAAAATGTACAGGTTATCTTTACCCCGTAGATCGATAACTTTTTGTACGTCCCGTTTTACCTGTTCGGCAGCTTCTGTTTTCAACTGAGTGAAGTCTAGTACAATCAATACCATCGAACTTTGCTTGAGTTGTTCGGCGACTACTGTAGCAAGCTTGAGGTTTTCTCCCGCTTCGTTGGGTCCAGGGGTATCGACGATAACCAAATTTCCGAGTAGATCTGGCTTATTATTAGCCGTATCTGCTTGAGATAGATTGCGCGATCGCCCCATTGGAACCTGAATACAGGGAACTTCTGTGAGCTTTCCCAAGGGATCTGTAGATGGGTCAATGGTATTGCAAAGGCGAACGATATCGTTCAAACTCATCAATACCTGAATAATTTCCTCTCGTCCAGAGGTTATTTCTTGCAACTGTAGACTTGTGGGGTCTTGAATTTTGGGCAGCAAATCTTGTAAATGAGGATATTGCGCGATCTTGTCTTGGATGCGCTGCATTCCCAAAGTTTGAATCTTTGTTTGTAAAGCCTGAAGCGTCTGTTGATAGATAGAGATAATTTCGGGACTCAGGGTTAAGGTTGGCTGAGTCAAATCCGGGTTAAAAATAATTTGTGTTGGTAGGGTTGTCATTGCTGCATTGCGACTAGGAAGAATTTCCTGTCCGGCAATGGCGTTGATAATTGTGGACTTACCAGCCTTCATCGGCGCAACGATCGCCATCATCAGCTCTAATTTTTCCACGTTGTGAGATACACTCAAGACCTCTTGCTGAAAGTCTTTGTACTTATCGCTAGAACTATCAGTGCTGAGAGCGCTGGCGGCGTTATCCATCAGGAAACTAATTTCCTTGAATAAAGCGATCGCTTCTTGTTGCAAATTTTGTACGTTAGGCTGAGGCGCTTGAACAATCATTGCCTGTTATCTCGCAAAATGGTAAGTCCACTTGCGTTGATTTTGGCTTAACAATTTTATAATCACTTCAGTAAATATACGAATTGCGCGATCGTACTTTTTGCTATATTCAAATTGTAAGATGGGTAAGACCAGCCCTATTACTAACTGTTCATTTCCCGCACGATCCGCATTGTTTCGACGCTGACAGTACAGACTCTTTGCAACAATGCGATCGCTTGCTCTTTATAATTGGCAAAGCGATAAGTATGGAATCTGGCAGCTACAGTTGCATCTTTAGGTTTCTTCTCTTTATATTGCTCTAACACCCACTCTAAAGCTGAGTGGTTTCCTAACATATATTCCCAGACTATTGTGGGAATACCTTCTAAGGTTGTCACTGTATCTATAATAATTCTGCCTCGATCGCGATCTGCTTTCAATTTCACCTTCATAGCGCTGCGTGTTGGGAAATCGATGCGCTGGAGAGGGTAGAGTGCCACTGTCTCATAATGAGTATGTAATTTCAACAACTGTTGACCCCAATTCACCCACTGCCAAAAGTTATTATAGAAAGGTAGGCGAGGAAAGTCTCTTTTTAAATTCTGTTGATATGTTGTTCGATAAGTAGGATAGTGTAAAACAGCATAGATATAGTGAAAGACATCTATTTTGGTAATTGCTTCGTTGTAATAATTTTGAAATTGTTCTAGCCCCCAATCGGTAATATTATCAATGCGATCGCCATTTTCATCGTAGCAATATAAAGGAAGGCATTGCGAATCACCGATAAGATGATAATCTGGAATGCGATCGCTAGCTAAAGTCATGAATGATTTAGTCGAACCAGGTGCAGTAAAACCGATCAGCAAATTTTGGCGGTTGCTATCAAATACTTGCCCTAGTTGATATTGCATCTCATTTACCTCTGAACTAAAATACAATTTTTTAGTCACAAACGGTCTATATAAACAGTCTCGAATATTGTTAGTTTTAAATCGATATCTTATTCCTCGATTTAAATACCTTTTTAATCTTCTCGTCCATTTGATAGTGCGATCGAGATTTTCCCGTGTGTTTCGGTTATCAACTGATTGATTATAAATCTCAATCAAGTATCTAACTTTTGATTCTAGCGCCATTTCTGATTCGGCATAAACCCATTCATCTCTAGCAGTAATAACCCCAAGGGTAAACAATTTAAAAATTGCTCTTGCTTCTTGTTGAGTTTTACTAAACTTAGTTTCGCGAGCGGCAAGAGGTATGAGAGTATAAAAATCATTGTCTACTCGATCGAGCCAATTATTATTTGCATCTGGTACGATCTGCTCGAATTGAATTTCTAAAAACTTGCGTTCGGTTAGATAAATATTTTTCTCTTTTGTAGTAGCATAGTCAGAGAGAGCGTGGTAGTAAATTCGACAATTGCGATCGCCTTCTTTTCTAACTAGAAAATAGACGGCAATTCCCACACGAATTTTATCATTAAATATATTACCTCCTTCTCGATGCCTGCGGTCGCCACTCGTTCGAGCGTTTCCTTTAAGATTAATAATATAAATTTCGTTAAATTCTTCAGTAATAACTTTCCTTAAACCATCGTAAGTCCGAGCATCGATAAAAGAGTTATTAGAAACAAAAGCAATAATACCATTTTTACCCAAGCGATCGGATGCCCAACGCAGAAATCTAGCGTATAGATCGTATGCTTTTGTTTTCCGCGCTTGGCTATTTCTAATATAAGTTTCTCTCACGCGGCGATCGAGCGTAGGATAACTGATGTTGCGATCGCTATGATACGGAGGATTGCCAATAATTACAGAAATAGTGCGATTATTTTGACGTTGAATGCGTTCGTTGTTTTCTATATTTAAGCTAAATAAATCTTCTTGTCTACCTTCTTCAAAAAGGGCGTGTTTTAGAGTATCGACAAAACAAATATTTTTAAATTCTTCATATCTCCTCATTTTTTGCTTGTAAGTAAATTCAATATTCAGATTAGCTATGTAATAAGGTAAAATTGCGATCTCGTTACAAAAAATTTCGTTTTTATACTTATATGTCAGTTTATTTTTTGGTAAATATTCAATTAATTCAGTGATAAACGTTCCCGTACCAGTTGCAGGATCGAGAATTTCAATATTTTTTGAAGCTAATTTCTTGTGGAAATGCTGTTCTAGTAAATAATCCACGCTTTCGATGATAAAGCGAACCACCTCATTTGGTGTATAAACAATCCCCAAGCGATCGGCTGCTTGAGGATTATATGCTTGATAAAAGTTTTCGTAAATGGCTTTTAAAAACTTTTGTTTTTCAGAATGATTGTAGATATTAGTAGCATTTTTTCTAATCACACCATAGTAACGTTCGATAGTACTCAGTAAATTATTTTTTGTGCTGCTTGTAAAAAAAGTATTTAAAGCTCGTTGTAATTCGCGAGCAATATTATTTTCTCGATAATAGTGAGATTCATTAAATATACTGCTAAAAATATCTTTTGTTAAAATATGCTGAATCATCATTTCCCGAATATCTAATAAAGTAATTTCAGGATGAATTGATTCTTTGCAAATTTCCCAAATTTGATGTTTTGCCCTTTGAAATTCTGGATTTCTAGCGCTTTGCTGTTCCAACATGTCTCGTAGTGTATGGAGAATTGTTGGTAAGTCTTGCTTGAACGTCTCTATCGCGGCGCGAAAATCTCGTACTTCTGGAGGAACATAGTTGAGAAAACGATTGAGAATTTGCTCTAGTGCGTCTCCATCTCGCATGGAAACGCGCATAACTTCAGTTCCAGCTTGAATTAAAACTGCTGTTTGCGAGTCTTCAAATAAAATATTACTATCTGGGTATCCTTGAGATAGTTTATTTTCAATTGCTCGATCTAAATTATTAGCTTCTCTATTCCAATAACCCCAATTTAGGCGCAGAGCATCTTTAACTGTACCGTTAGGATAAAGAACTCTACCAACTCTAGTTTGATAATCTAATTCTAGAATTAGTTGAAAATCTTGACTCTCACAGTATTCATGTAATAGTTTTTGAAAAGCAATTCTGAGAGAATCTGGTTGAAACGTTTCTTCAGAGCGGATAATTCTTGCTCTTTCTGCTTGATATTGGTTAATCAGAACTTTTGACACAAAGCCAAAGACTTTAATAGAACTCGTTGAGTTCAAGTCTGGCTCAGGCAAAATCTAAGCGCTTCAGTGAAAATTATGGTTTCTTATTTTCAGCGCTTATACAGGTTTTTTATTGAGTTTTTACGAGGATTTATTGTAGTTTTTATGATGGAATTTTGCTGAAATATCGGATTTGAGAGAAATGTAGATTTGCTGTTGATAACTTTATAAAAGCGAAGCCAACAAGATAAAAACTTCAAAAAAGGTGATGTGGAAAATATGAAGCAATGTTTTTATTTTGATATTAGATTCCCCTAGATTCCCTTGAAAAAGGGGGACTTTGAGATCCCCCACATTCTCCTTCAAAAGGAGGAACTTGGAGATCCCATTTAACCACCAATTCCCAAGCGTCCTGCTAATGCGGGCGTGAGGGGTAGGAGGGTAGCTATCATCAAAAAGAGCGCTAATAAACCTAAAGCTGCTCTTGCGTCATTTGGTTCTGTTAACTCGTTCAGGCTAGGGCGTTCTAAATCTCGTTGCAAGAAAAGGATAACAACTGCCCAGTATAAAGCTAATGGATTAGCTAAAGAGGCGATCGCCAAAACGATTACTGTTGCAAAAGTCGTGCGTCCGGCGGTTTTACGCCCGTAAATTGCTTGTACGACTCGCCCACCATCTAACTGTCCAGCTGGCATCAGATTCAGTGCTGTGATTACTAAACCCAACCAGCCGATTATTGTCAACGGGTGAACGTCTACTAAAGCTTGGTTGACGGCAGAACCTAACACAACTTTGGATAAGGCTCCCACCAAAATTGAGCCTTGAAAAAATTGCGATGGCACCTGATACATGCTGCCGGGATGCGAGAGGATTAGACCCGCAAACAACATGAGTAAAGAAACAACACCCCCAGCCACGGGACCAGCTATGGCAATGTCAAATAAGGCTGTACGGTTGGGTAGTAGCGACTCAATGCGGGTAATTGCTCCAAATGCTCCGATTTGCAGCGTTGGCAGGAAGAAGGGAGGACTGAGACGAACTTGGTAACGCTGGGCTAATACCCGGTGTCCGATTTCATGGGCGGCTAAAACAGCCAGAATTCCTAAGGCAATCGGTAAAGCTTCGGAGAAACGAGCTGGAATTGTAAAGAAGTCAAATCCTTGCAGAATACTAGCAGTTTCTAAACTAGTGGCAATGGTAGCCAGAAAGAGGACTAGCGCGAAAATCTTTTGTCCTACAGTTGAGGGGCGGGGGTCGTTGCGACTAGGAAGAACGATGACAACTGGTCTACCATCGACATTTTCGACTAAAAATAAGCGATAACGGGGTTTCTCTGGAGCCGTTTCGCTAGCTCCCATGCGTTCTTGCAAAGTTGTATTGAGGCGATTGTAAACTTCTTCTGGTTCTCCGCGTAGATTGCCTTTGAAGATTACGCCATCCTGATAGGGAATTGACTCTGTGGCAAAAAATGTGTCGATGCCAAAAATACCGCGAATGGCAGTCAGGTCTTCATCTGGGATGGGCATCACCTCCGGTTTGTTCAGTATTTCTACTGCCTTGACCGAACCATCATCTGCTGCATTTGGTTCTGGGGTTGTCGAGTTACCTGCTAGTTTTTCTGTGGCTTTGGCGCGGAGAATTGCATCTTGTCCAGCGGCGCGGAGGCGATTGCCGAGAAAGACATATATCGCTGTAGAAGCGACGATTAACAGCAACACTCCCGCCAAATTGAGATAAATTCCAGTGGCGAATAAGCCAAAGAATAGCAGCCAGGGAGAGATCAGCACGACTGACTGTAACCAGGCAAGAATGCCGAGTTTGCCAAATCGCCTCGCCCTGATAAAGCCCCAACTCAAGATACCGAGTGCAACCAAGACAACGGTGAGGATGATGGGGGTTTCTGATGCCGTAGTAAACATTGTGAATTGCGATCGCAGCTATGGAGCATAAGTCTACTGTAGCGGAGTGCGTCACCCTTGGAAAATGAGGGAGTCGGGAGTCGGGAGTCGGGAGTCGGGAGTCGGGAGTCGGGAGTGGAGGGAATACTGGACGCGATTATGTAACTATTCAATTGCTGACCAAATAATCGCCACGTACAATACAGCAACCATTACCCAGCAAAGACGAATCATTAATTCTGTGTTTTGCCAAAATTTATCCACACTCTGATTCTCGGATCGCAACAACATTTGGTATAGCCTTTACGGAAAACCATAGCTAGGGCGCACATCTGTGCGCCCCTACAGTCATGTAACGCCTTGTGCGAATTATATACTGCCCCCTTTTTAAGGGGGTTGGGGGATCTAAAAAATCAGTTATCTCATCGGAAGATCCCCCCTAGTCCTCCTTATGAAAGGGGGGAACAAGAGAAATTTGCATCTATCGCGACCGAGAATTACTACTATGAAGTTAAGAGCATGAGCGATCGCACTTTTACTCTTTACAACTCGCCACAGCAGCCCTGAGATTACCTTTGTGTTCTACCAACAACCGATCGCCTGCTTCTTTTTCTAACCCCGTCCAATGCATTAGTAAAGCCAATTTTACCGATTTACCACTGCGATCGAGTAATGCTTCAGCTGCATCGGGTTCTAGATCGGTGAGGTCGCGTAAAATGCGTAAAGCGCGATCGCGTAACTTGTTATTTGTCACGGCAACATCTACCATGCGATTGCCGTAAACTTTGCCCAACTGCACCATCGTCCCCGTAGAAATAATATTTAATGCTAATTTG